>JAYKIZ010000001.1:0-5963 GCA_035285965.1 Cyanobacteriota bacterium
GGCTGGCAGGGCATGGTGCGGCAGTGGCAGGAAACCTTCTACGAAGAGCGCTATTCCGCCTCCAATATGCAGGAAGGGATGCCCGATGTGGAACTGCTCTGCTCCGCCTACGGCATGAAGGGTCTGGTGGTGGAGCGCCCGGAAGATTTAAGCGGCGCCGTGGCGGCAATGCTGGCCCACAATGGCCCCGTCGTCCTCGACGTGCGGGTCAAACGGGACGAAAACTGTTATCCCATGGTGGCGCCGGGTAAGAGCAACGCCCAAATGCTGGGTCTCCCCGAACCCCAGCGCCGGGAGCTAAACGCCCTGATTCAATGCGGCGACTGCGGCGCTCAGAGTCCCATGACCCACCGTTTCTGCCCGGAATGCGGCGCGAAGCTTTAAGTCAGCCGTTTTAACAAAGAGGTCGGCGCTGTTCTGTTTCCGCGCGGCGCCGGCTTAAGGCAAGACCAGATAAACCGATTCGGGTCTAGGCCAAGCTGACGCCCAGCGCCTGACCGAGGGCAACCAGCGCCGGAGAATCGGCGCTGTTTTGGTTTAACCGTTGGGGATGGAGACAATAGAAATAGAGTTCCTGGGAACGATCCAGATTCAGAGAAAGGTTTAACTGGCGCCCTAGGCGAATTAACCGAATCAACCGTTGGATTGACTCCTCTTGGCGCGGGTCTTCCCCGGGTAAAAGCGCCTGTAGCCCCTCTAAAATTAGGCGCTCTAAAATAGGCTGCCCTTCCGGCAACCGCAGACGGCAATTTAAATACCGGGCTTCCTGGGCGATGGCTTCGAGTTCCTGCGTCAAGCTTTGAGGGGAGACGCCGTCTTCGGAAGACTGACTTAAGGCTTCCAGAATCTGGTCGCAACGGTGGGCCAGGGCGATTTCGGCGGCGACTTGAATTTCCGGCGGCACCGCCAGTTCGTCCCGTTGAAAGGCGACTAAAATACTGTAATTGTCCCGGTAGACCTGGGTATAAAGTTGATCCAAATTGCGCTGGGTCTGGGCCGTGAGGACCCGCATAATTCGCTGGCGCTCGGCGGGGAATAAATTCGGCAAGCTAAAGGACTGAGCGCCGAAATAGTCGTTCATGGCTAAAATCACCTGGGCGGCGCTGGCGCTCGCCAAAGCTTGCAGGAGTTTTTGCTTCAGTTGCCCGTAACGCCCCCGGCCCTGGGTGGGTTGAACGCAACAATGGAAATCCCAGCCCCCCAAGTGAAGCGCCGCAAAGGTGAAGGTCTGGCTCTCCCAGGTAATGGTGGAGGTCAGGTTAACTTGTCCTAAGGCTAAGGTCAAAGCGCCGAGTTGCTGTTTGTGATAGTCTATTTGCTCGGTTTGGTAACAGTAAAGGCTTTGTTGCGGGCCGTAGGGAGTAAAGAGGGAACTCATGGCGTAGTGGGCCGCCACCTGGGCCAGGCTAATTTTCGCCGGGGAAACGAGCGCCTCATAAACCCGGCGACCGTTTTGGAATTGGGGCACGTTACTCGGCGCCGGCTCTAGACGGGCGATAAACTCCGGCTCCAGATCAATCCCCGTCACCTCCGCGGCCAACTCCATCGCCCGAGCGCCGTAGCGGAGAATTTGGGCGCCCTCCGGGCGGGAGATTTCGTCAAAAAACCAGCCGCAACTGGTGAACATCAGCAAACTATAGCGTTGCATTTCCAACAAACGCAGGGCGTCGGTGCGCTCCTGGGGTCGGAGCGGATGGGTCTGGTGGCGGGCAAGAAACTGATTCACCCGCTCTAAGTTGCGGTTTAAAATGACCTCGACATAATCCCGGCGGGCTTGCCAAGGGTCTTGAAAATAGCGAAGCGCCGTCGTCTGATAGAGTTCCGCCAACTGGTCCCGGAGCCAATTCAAACTTTCCCGGAGCGGCGCTCGCCAGCGTTGATGCCAGTCGCCGCCGCCGCCGCATCCGCAGTCCGCTTGCCAGCGATCCACCCCATGACAGCAACTCCAAGCGGTGACGGGTTTGAGACACACTTCCCACTGAGGGGGATGGAGACTGAGATAGTGGGCGAAATTGGTGGTTTGCCAACCCCGGCGGGGAAATTCCTGGGTAAAGGCGTAGGCCAAACAACGCTCGGCGCTGCCTTTATGGTGTCCGAAGGTTTCTCCGTCCGTGGCCAGCGTCAATAACTGACTGGGGCGAAAATCCCCCCGCACCGCCTGCCCTAGACGCCCCGCTAGAAAATCGGAACTGTTAAGAACATCGCCAAAACCCAGATCCCGGGAGATGGGGCCGTCGTAGAAGAAAATATCGATAAAACGGCCGTCCTCAATAAAACAACGGTAGGGCCGGGTGGGGTCGATTTGGCCGCCATTGACGACGCGCCACTCTTCTTCCCCGAAGGGACGACAGGCTTCCGCCTGGGAGGGCGCCAGAATAGTGAATTTTATCCCTTCATCGATTAAAACCCGTAGCGTCTCCTGATCCACCGCCGTTTCCGCCAACCAGATCCCCTCTGGCTCTCGCCCAAAACGATGGCGAAAATCCGCTACCCCCCACTGTACCTGGGTGTATTTATCCCGTTCGTTCGCTAGGGGAAGAATAATGTGATTGTACACCTGGGCGATGGCGTTGCCGTGGCCCCCTAGACGCCGACAACTGAGACGGTCGGCTTCGAGGATGCGCTGATAGACCTCCGGGTCGTGGTTCTCTAACCAGGAGAGCAGGGTGGGGCCGATATTAAAACTTAAATATTCATAATTGTTAACAATAGCCAGCACTTCCCCTTGATCGCTAAAAATGCGGGCGAAGGCGTTGGGGCGGTAACATTCGGCGTAAATCCGCTCGTTCCAGTCCTGAAACGGCGCCGCGCTGGGTTGGCGTTCGATGCGCTCTAGGTAGGGATTTTCCCGAGGAGGCTGGTAAAAATGTCCGTGAACGGTGACATAGACCTGGGTGGCGGAGGGGGCGGGAACAGTCGCGTCTATCCGCCGGCGCTCCGGGGAGTCGAGGGTGGTGGTGGTCATAACTCCCGCCAATTCTCAATAAGGGACAAGTTTTTTCAATCTACCACAGGCGCCAAGTTTGGGAGCCTTCTCTAGATTCTTGATTCTTGTCGGGAAAGAGAGTGGGGCGGGGGAGTTCACTCTTCCTCAAAGAGACCGCTGGGCCCCACAGAATGGCAATAGCGTAAAAAGGTCTCAAAATTATCCGCGGAATCGACGGCGGTAATCCGAGCGCCGATTTCGTCGAATTGAGCGTTGCGAACTTTGCGCCAGACCGGGGAAACCGTGAGGACGACCTGGGGTAAAGCGGGCTGGTCGGCTCGCTTGAGAACGATCTGGAAACTCTCGTCCTTCGGCCAAGTATTGGGCAAACTCAGACAAATGCCCTGTTGAGTCAGATCAAAGGAAACCCCCAACAGATTACGCTCCAGATCCATGACTTGACAAAAGGCTAAAATTCTCGGCTCAGACCGTCTTTCCTGCATCTGGCGCTCGAATTCCTGCTCGGACAGCGCCGGGGCGGAGAGGGAGGGGGAAGTGGGGTCGGTCATGGTTTGCAGATATGGAAAAAATCATTCGCTAGGGGAATCCGGCGCGGCGCCGGGTGGCGTCAGCCCTAATTCCCAATAGTATGCTAGATAGCAATCCTTTTTGTGAGTGATCCGGGTCAGTCCTCCCCGGTGATCTTTACCCTTCCCATGCTCCACGGTTTTATTCCCCCCTCTCGATATTTCGCCTACCTGACCTGGCCGGAGATCGCCGGACTGCCGGAGCGAGACAAGATCGTTATCCTCCAACCTATCGGCGCGGTGGAGCAACACGGCCCCCATTTACCCCTGGCGGTAGATGCGGCCATCAGCGCCGGGGTTTTGGGCCGGGCCCTAGAAAAACTTGATCCCCAGATCCCGGCCTATAGCCTGCCGCCGCTGTATTACGGCAAATCCAACGAACACAGCGGTTTTCCCGGCACCATTACCCTGACGACGACGACCCTGCTGGCGCTGTTGGCGGAAATCGCCGAGAGTTTATACCAAGCCGGTTTTCGCAAATGGGTTCTGGTCAACGCCCACGGCGGCCAGCCCCAGATTATGGAACTGGCGGCCCGGGATATTCATGCCCGCTACCCGGATTTTTGGGTTTTCCCCCTCTTTGTTTGGAATGCGCCCTTTGAAGGAGCGGAAGCGTTAAACGCCCAGGAAGCCTCCCTAGGACTCCACGGCGGCGAGTTGGAAACCAGTTTGATGATGGCTTTGCTCCCGGAGCAGGTGAGAACCGAAAAATTAACGAAAGAATACCCAGACGGTCTGCCTCCGGCGGAGGCCTTGCTGAGTTTGGAAGGGAAACTGCCCTTTGCTTGGTTGACCCGAGACCTGAGCCGGAGCGGGGTCATCGGCGACGCGACCGGCGCCGCTCGGGCCAAGGGAGAGCGTCTGTTAGCGTCCCTAGCCCAGGGCTGGGTTCAAGTCATTACCGAAGTTTATCGCTTTCAACCGCCCCGACCCCATGAGCCAAATTAAAACGTTACGGGAAACCTGGAACCGACCGGCGCCGGGGTTAATCTTTTTCGACGCCATGGGCACTCTCTTTGATCTGCGGCAATCCGTGGGGGATATTTACGGCGCCGTGGCGGCGGGTTACGGGGTAGAAGCGGAGCCGGAGACGTTAACCCGCTCGTTTTTCCAAGCCTTTGCCTCCGCGCCGCCCCTGGCCTTTGGAGATTGTTCTCCGGCGGAACTGAACCAACGGGAACGGGACTGGTGGCGGGAGGTGGCCAGAAAAACCTTTGCCGGCGCCGTTTTTAGCGACTTTGACGCCTTTTTTACGGCGCTTTACGACTATTTCGCCGACCCGGGCCCCTGGCGGGTGTACGAGGATGTCCCGCCCACTTTGGAATACTGGCGGGATCAGGGCGTTCCTTTGGTTGTCCTTTCTAACTTCGACAGTCGTTTACACCCGATCCTGACTCGTTTAGGGCTGTTAGACTATTTTGCCGACGTTGTCGTCTCTTCCCAGTGCGTCGCCGCTAAACCCGACCCCCGCATTTTTCAAGCGGCGCTGGCACCCTGGAGCTTAGACCCCTCCCAGGTTTGGCACATTGGCGACAGCTTCGGCGCCGATTATCAGGGAGCGTTAAAGGCCGGTTTGCAAGCTTTTTGGCTCCAACGGCGCTAGGCGTTAGCCCCCCTAACCCCCCAATTCTGGGGGGAACCGGACTCAAAGTCCCCCAAATTTGTAAGAACTATTCGTTCTCAAAGGCTTGCTGGTTAAATTTAAGAGTATGGCAGTTTTCCATAACAGTCCGCACGATATCGTCAGGAGCGCCGTTGGGAATATCTGCTTCAATTTCCAGCGTTATTTTGACGTTGGCCCCTTTCAGCTTGGTAAGGTGTTGGATGATCTCATCGGCGATGGCCGAAGCATCCCGGTTAACTCGTAAAGCGTCTAATTGCACATTGCCGTAGAAGCGCCGGGGCTGGGGTTTGGGAGCTGGGAGTGATGGTGGGGGGGAAATAGCAATCGTTTCTGAGCCTGTCGCTGTTTGGGATGGCAACGGGTTAGAAAGGGTAGAGACACTCGTTGGCCCAATGATCACATCAGGAGATCGCTCAGAGTCAATCTGGTCTTGGGCGATTTCAGGTTTAACAATTAAAGATTGGTTGCTGATACTGGGAGAAATACCCGTGCCATACTTCAGTCCCTTGTAACGTTTTTCGTTCTCGTCAAAGGCTTCAGCATAAGCAAAGTCTTCATGCCAGATAGTAGAGGCTACCCCTTGACAAATACAGTCTAATAAAACGGATTGATCCTTGAGGCGGGGCAGATACAAATATTGGGTCAGGTATTCCCACAGGGTCTTGAGATCCAGATGGTCTTTATTTTTCCAGAGATAGTCATCCAATGCCTGCATTTTTAGGATGCTAGGGGCGCAGACGGTTTTGATATAATCGCTATCAACTGCCCGACGGCTGGCCCGTAAGACAGCGGAATCGGCGCCCTGAATGCGGACTTCTTCCCATTC
>JAYKIZ010000002.1:0-7756 GCA_035285965.1 Cyanobacteriota bacterium
GTGGACGAAAATATTTTGCCCCTGATAGCTCAAGACTGTCAGCCCAGAGTTATTCTGGCCCTCAACCTTTTTCGAGACCAATTAGACCGTTACGGGGAAGTGGACGCTATCAGTCGGCGCTGGCGGGCCGCCATCGAGCCGTTGTCTGCGGAAACGCTAGTAATTTTAAACGCCGACGACCCCACCCTCAGCCATCTGGGTCAACAACTCCCCCAACAGACCCGTTACTTTGGCTTGACGGAGCCGGATCTCTACCTGGAAGAAATTCCCCACGCCGTCGATTCTATCTATTGTCCTCAGTGCGGTCATTCCCTCGATTACCAAGGCGTCTATCTCTCCCATTTGGGGGATTTTCACTGTCCCAGTTGCGGTTTTCGCAAAAGCCAGCCCGCTTTCCATAGCCGGGACTGGCCCCAAATTCTAATCGGCGTTTATAACAAATACAACACCCTCGCCGCCGGGCTAGCGGCCCGGGAATTGGGCGCGGAAACAGACGCTATCTTTAACCAAGTTAAAACCTTTAAAGCCGCCTTTGGTCGAGCGGAAGAATTAACCGTCGGGGGTAAGAAAGTGAGAATTTTGCTCTCTAAAAACCCCGTGGGCATGAATGAAACCGTCCGGGCGGTGAACGATATTAAAGCCGGGGGCAAGGCTCCCGTTACCTTGTTAATTCTCAACGACCGCACGCCTGATGGGACGGATGTTTCCTGGATTTGGGACGTGGATTTAGAAAAACTGGTTAGTTTAGGGGGGACGTTAATCGTCTCCGGCGACCGTCTCTACGATATGGCTCTCCGTCTCGACTATAGCTATGGGGCGGGAGAAAAACCCTTTCGCTTGATCGCGGAGGAAGACCTGCAACGGGCCCTGGATTTGGCGCTAGAGGCGACCCCCCCAGAGGAAACCCTTCATATTTTGCCCACCTACTCCGCCATGTTGGAGGCGCGGGGCCTGTTAACCGGACGCAAAATTCTTTAAGACAGTCGGCGCCGTTAATCAAATTGCGTTAACTCCCGGCTCAAGCGCCGTAACCCAGCGCCTGGGTGAGGGCCTTCGCTTTTTGCAAAGACTCCCGCCATTCTTGGGTCGGGTCGCTATCCGCCACAATACCGGCGCCGACTTGTCCCACAATCGCCTGGGGCGTAAACAGGAGAGTCCGAATTAAAATATTTAAATCTAAATGACCCCGCCGGTCTAGATAACCGCAAGAGCCATAGAATAAACTCCGCCTAACGGGTTCTAATTCTTCAATAATTTCCAAACATCGCACCTTGGGGCAACCGGTAATAGTGCCCCCTGGAAACAGCGCTCGTAAGATAGCCCCCGGCGCCGTGGTTGTTAACTCGCCGGCAACATTGCTCACCAGATGAAGCACGTGGCTGTAACGCTCAATTGTTAATAGTTCGTTTACCCGAACGGTTCCCCAGCGACAGAGACGTCCCAGATCATTGCGCTCCAAATCCACCAACATAATGTGCTCCGCCCGCTCCTTGGGATTGGCGGTCAACTCTTCTATGAACCGTTCTTCCTCTTGAGGAGAACGACCCCGAGGGCGAGTGCCGGCGATGGGTCGGGTCTGAATTTGTTGTCCCCGCGCTTCTACCAGGCGCTCGGGGGAACAACTGACGACGTCTCCCCAGGGCGAGCGCCAATAGCAGGCGAAAGGAGAAGGGTTCAGGCTTTGCAAGCGCCGGTAAACCGGCCAACTCTCTTGGGTCGGCGCGGTTTGGAACCGGAGAGAAAGGTTGGCTTGAAAAATATCTCCCTTGTAAATGTACTCCAGCGCCTTTTTAACGCCCGCTTCGTAGTCCCCTTGGCTTTGTAAAAATTGGAGCGGCGCTGTTACGGGCTGATCCGGGGTCGGCGCCGAAACCCGAGAGAGACGGCGCTGTAAGACTTTTAATGACTGAAAATCCGTGGCCGCCAGCCAGAGCGTTTGCGCCTGATGGTCTAAAACCGCAAAATTCTCCGGCTCGTACCAAAAAGCTACAGGAAAGGGAAGCGAATCCTGGTGATAGCGAGGCAGACGCTCAATTTCCCACGCCAGATCGTAGCCCAGCCAACCGAGCCAGCCGCCTTGGAAAGGCAGACGCTCCGGTAAATCGGGGTTAGGGTGAGGAGACCGGGGCAACTGGTCTAAAAAATCTAAAATCCCCCCCAGGGGCGGAGTCCAAAGCCGTCCCGGCCGGGGAGCGCCGGCGCAGAGTGAATAACGGGCTAGGTCGGGAAAATCCGGCGAAGGGGGATAGGGACTTTCCAGAAGGACGGCGATGGGGTCTTCCCCAAAGAGGGCCTCGAAAATCTGAGAGCCGGAGCGTCCCTCTAGGGGCAAAGTCTCCCAGAACCAAGGCGCCATTAGGGTTGACCTCCCCACCACCAGCGGGCGCCCCAAAAGGGTAGGAGGGCCAGCAAAACCCACCAATCTCCGGGCCCGAGACGGAGTTGATGCCACTGAACCTGATGCTGATTGGGACGGGTAAAGCCCCGGGCATCCATGGCTAGGGCGATTTGCTCCGCCCGCAGGAGCAGATTGGTCAAAACCTTTTCCACCACCACCAGCCAAATCTGAGCGCTGCGCTTGAGACCCAATTTTTTCCAGTTAATGGCCCGGGTGCGGATGGAGCGAGCCAGGTTTTGGATTTCCTCCAAAACGAGGGGAATAAAGCGCAGGGAAAGGGTGAGAGTCAGGGTGATTTCCGTAATGGGCAGGTTAAAGCGCCGCAGGGGGGCCAGCAATTCCTCCAGACCGGCGGTAATTTCCTCCGGCGCCGTGGTTAACAGATACAAATTTGTACTATAAACCAGGGTAAAAATCAGGGTGCTAATGCGAACGCCTAACTCTAGGGAGCGCCGGGTGACGGCGATTTTGCCCTTTTCCCAGAGGACATACTGATAATCGCTAGCGGGGGGTAGATTTAAATTATCCGGCGCCGGCAGGCGGGGTTGATTGAGAACATTAAAGCCATCGGGGCTGATGGCGGTCAATAAAAACACTAAACCGCAGAAAAAAGTAAGCCAGCCCAGTTGTTGGCGCCAGACCCGCCAGGGAATCCCCGCCCCCCAGGTGAGGAGCATCAGGAAGAGGCTAATCCCCAGACGCCAATAAGAATGGGCTAGCAGAGGCGCGAGCAGAAAGGTCATCAGCCACGCCAGTTTGACCCTCGGATCTAAGCGGTGGAGCCAGGTGACCGGCTTTTCCAGATATAGGCCAATGGGAAGCGACCGCAATAAATCCATGGAATAGGGCGTAGGCGATTAAGTCGGTTATTATACCAGGGCCGATTAGCGGCGCTAGCCCGAAGCCCTGCCCGCACTTTGACTGAGACTTTGACTAGCAAAAAAACTCCCCAACTTCGACGTCAGGGAGTTTTCGGATTTAACTCAGAGTTTAGGCGAAGACAAAGTCCGCCGCCGTTAGCGCCGACGCGTCAAAGCCGCTGAGGGTGGCGAAGACGTCGCCGTTAAGCGCGATACTGCCACCGTCGAAAGTCAGGTTCTCAAAGCCAACCCCGGCGCCCTGGTTCATAATGCCGATGACGTCGGTTCCCTGGGTAAAGTCCACCACAGTGTTAGGTAGAGCCGGAATATCGTCGGTGAGCAACCAGAACTGATCCGCCCCGGCGCCGCCGGCCAGGAGGTTGTCGCCCCCGGTTCCCACAAAGAAACGGTCGGCGCCGTCGCCCCCCAGAACCCGACCGCCTTGACCGAGGAAGAAGAGGTCGTCCCCAGCGCCGCCGGAAAGGCGGTAATCTAGGGCGTCGCTGGCGTCAAACTCGTCGGCGCCACTGCCGCCGTTGGCCCGGTCACCGGTGTTGACAAAGACCAAATCGGCGCCGCTCCCGCTAAAGATACGGTTGCCGCTTGCGAAGGGCGACTCTAGGGCGAATAAGGTATCGACTTCGTCATTACCGGCGCCGGTAAAAATCGTGTCGTTGACGCCGTCGAAGGCAATGTCACTGCTGGGATCATTGGCGACGGCTAGATCGTCCCCCGCTGTGCCAGAGACTAACTGAGGGGCTTCCGCCTGGGCCGCGGCGCGTCCTAAACGGGGATCCAGCGCTAGGGGTTCCTCTAACTCCAGCAGAACGACTTCGTTATTGTCAATCTCCGGCGGGCGCCCCTGGGAGAAGGGGTAGTTGTTGTCGTTGGCCACCAGAATCGTGCGGCTGTCGATCACCAAAACGTTTTCAATAGTGACAAAGGGCATGGTATAAGTGCTCTGTCCGTCGCCGTTGAGGTCGTCGGGGTCGCTGATATTGAGCAGATCCGCCACCTCTTCCTTGGCCACAAAACCCTGGTCGTCGATTTGGCTAAAGTTGACCTTAAAAATCTTCTTAAAGGCCGCCGTCGCTCCCTGACCGTTGTCCCGTTCAATCACCAGAAATTCCTGGTTGTTAATGGGGGTAAAGTCGCCAATGGCGTGGCCGGGGTTGTCCAAACCGTAGAAGCCCACCAACCCCTGATACTCGGCGCTGGCGATGTCAAAGCGATAAATCCGCAGAGTGCCGGCGGGGTCGCCCACGACGGTTCCCTCCAGCAGGGGGTAGAGGGTGGAGCGGTCTGGGCTGAAGGCCATGCCCTCAAAGCCCCGGGAGCCAGCAAGATTCGAGGGGATTAAATCGCCGTAGTAGGCTTGGCTACCGCCCCGGAAACCCGTGCCTGCTAGATAATCCTGAATCACCACCTCGGCGCCGGTGGCGGGGAAATCGGTGAAGAAACCATCCACTCCGAGGTCGATAAATTGCCGGTATTCCGCCTTGGGGTCGCCCTCGTAGGAAGCGGGCAGGAAAAAGTCATCGTTGCGGAGGGTGTAGAGGTGAACGAATAAGCCGGCGCTGTGGGCGTCGTTGATTAAACTGGTCGGCGCTCCCGTAACCCGGTCGCCGTCGCTGATGACGCCGTCGCCGTTAAGGTCGTCCGCCTGGCCGTCGCCGTTGGCGTCCACGGTAGTCAGGGGCACAATCCGTTGTTTGTTGGGGCCGATGCCGTCGGCGTAGGTGGCGATTTCTGCTAAACCCGTCGGGGTGGCTAGGTCGCTGTAGGCGCGGGGATCGCCGCTGACGACAAAATCGTAGGGGCGTCCGGCGCCGCCAAAGAGTTGCACTAGGGGCAGATCCAGACCCGCGTCCGGTAGGAGGGTTTCCTTCAATGCCTGAAGGTTAGAGACTTCAAAGGACTGGATAAAGATCCGCGCGGGGTCGGTAAAGCCTTCTGCCACTAGGGTCTCCACTAAAAGTTGGCTGGTGTCGTAGCCCTGATCGAGGAAAAAGGTGGGGTGTTTAGTTTCCGGGTAAAGGCCGATCTTGCGCCCGGTTTCCGCTTCCACCTGTTGCACCAGTTGGATCACCTCCGCCAGGGTGGGCACCTTCAGCCCGTCCTGGTCAAACTCCGTCCCCCGAATGGCGGGGATGCGTTCGATGGCGTTGAGGGTTTTGATTTCCGCCAGGGTCAAGTCCTCCGCGAACCAGCCCCCCCGCAGGACACCGTCTAGGTTTTTCACCGTCAGACGGTCGGCGAATTCGGGACGGCTAAAGATATCGGTGCTGGTGTCGGTGGTGTTAAGAATCGGATTATTGTTCTCGTCCCGCAGAATATTGCCATTGACGTCTAACTGGACAACGGCCAACATGGGTTCGTGGCGGGCGATGAGGACACCGTCCTGGGTGACCACGAGATCCGGCTCAATAAAATCGGCGCCGTCGGCGATGGCCTTGCGGTAGGCCTCTAGGGTATGTTCCGGGCGCTCGCCGCTAGCGCCGCGGTGGCCGATGACAATAGGGGGTTGCCCATTGAGGGTGGCGAAGTCGGGTTGACTCAGAACCGCCGGATTTTGGGGCGACCGCACCCAGGGCGCCGTCATTTGGTCTCGCACCAGATCTCCCGTGCCGGGGAAATCGGTAAAGTAGCCGTCCACTCCGAGGTTAATGAACGTCCGGTATTCCGCTTCCGGGTTATTGGCGTAATCCGAGGTTAAAAAGCGCGGCTCGTTGCGGAAGGTGTAGGCGTGGACAAATAAACCGGCGCTGTGGGCGTCGGGGATTAAACTGCTAGGGGCGATATTAACCCGGTCTTGAGTATTAATGACACCGTCGCCGTTGAGGTCGTCCGCCTCACCATCGCCGTTTTCATCCACAATGCGGCTGGAGAGGATCATGGGCTTCCAGGGGCCAATGCCATCGGCATAAGTGGCGATTTCCGCTAGCCCCTCCGGGGTTTGTAGGTCGCCGTAGGTGCGGTTGTCGCCGTTGACGACAAAATCGTAGGGGCGGGCGTTGACATCCTGGTAAATCAGAGAGCCGTCGTCGGCGATGTCGTAGGCGTCTAGCAGTTGCACCAGGGGCAGGTCTAACCCGAGGGCGGGCATTAACTCGGCCTTCAGTTCCTTGAGGTTAGAGACTTCAAAGGACTGGATAAAGATCCGGCTCGGGTCGATGAAGTCCTTTTCCACCAAGACATCTAGGAGTTTTTCCTCCAGGGACAACCCTAAATCGTCGTGGTAGGTGGGGTGTTTGGTTTCCGGGTAAATACCGATGGTTTTGCCGGTGTCCGCCTCCACCTGTTTCACCAGATCAATGATTTCCCCGAGGGTGGGAATTTGGAAAACGCCGTCAAAGGCGTCCGTCCGGTAACTTTGGGGCATGACGGCCCGCAGGGTTTTGATTTCCGCTAGGGTAAAGTCCGAGGCGAAAAACTCGTCTTCATAGAGAACCCCGTCAATGACCCCGTCCCGGCGCCGGTCTGCGAATTCCGGGCGGTTCCCCACATCGGTGGTGCTTCCCAAAATTGGCTCGTGGCGGGCGATCAAGACGCCGTCGCTGGTGGCTACTAAGTCCGGCTCAATGAAATCAGCGCCGCGTAAAATGGCGAGGCGATAGGCCTCTAGGGTGTGCTCCGGCAGTTCCCCGCTAGCGCCGCGGTGGCCAATGACTAGGGGCGCCTGACCGTTGAGGGTGGGCAGAGGGTTAATCAGGGGAAAGTTGGGGGTGGGGATCGGCGCCGACAGTAGTTCCCCGGCAGAGTTAAAGTTCAACAAATAGGGGCCAAATTCCTCCCCGACCCAGAGATTCCCCTGGGCGTCGAGGACAAAGGATTCTGGGTCAAAATCGGCGCCGGTGAGCCAGCGCTCCGGGGTCTCCTGACGAACGATGGGGAAGGGAACCAAACCCTGGGGGTCGGAGAGTTGCACAAAACCTTGAATTTGAACGGTTCCCCCGGTGAATTGGGGCGCGGCTTGGTACAACCGCAGAAGATAGTCGGCGCTGTTGCCCAGGGAGCCAAAACCGTTATCGGACAAAAACCAGAGAATCTCGCCCCCCAAACCCGGCGCGAATTGGACGCCGCTAAAGCCCTGCACCGGCTGGCTGGGGAAAGGGGTCTCCCGGCCGTTGGTGGGGTTAGTCAGCGCCGCCCCGCTGGGGGGGCCTTCGGCGAAGGTGTCCCCGGGAAGAACGGAAAAGCCAATCAGTTTAGCCATGATCAATCAAAGTCCTAAAAATGAGTCCGAGAGATTGTCAAAAAAAACTCCCCAAGGTTTTCACATCAGGGAGTTTTGAGGATTAACCGAGCGGCTTACATAAAGACAAAGTCCGCAGAGGTCAGCGCCGAGGTATTGAAACCGCTCAGGGTGGCAAAAACGGCGCCGTTAAACTTAATGTCGTTACCGGCAAAACTGAGGTTAGCGAAGCCGACCCCGGCGCCTTGGTTCATAATGCCGATGACGTCAACGCCCTGGGTAAAGTCCACCACGGTGTTGGGC
>JAYKIZ010000003.1:0-7850 GCA_035285965.1 Cyanobacteriota bacterium
CCCGCCAGCGCCGACTGATAGCGTCCACTTCCCCGTAACGGTCTAATTGGTCTCGAAAAAGGTTGAGGGCCAGAATAACTCTGGGCTGACAGTCTTGAGCTATCAGGGGCAAAATATTTTCGTCCACTTCTAAAATGGCGAAATCGCTTCGCAAACGTCCAAACAGATCGGCGTCCGTCAGTAGGGCGGTGATTAAGCCGTTGACTAAATTAGCTCCGGCGGCGTTGTGGGTAACCTGATAGCCCTGCTCGAGTAAGATATTTTTCAATAGCAAAGAGGTGGTGGTTTTGCCATTGGTGCCCACCACTAAAATGACGCCCCCCTTCACCTGACGACAAAGGAGGGACAACATCCGCGGATGGAGGCGCCGGGCAATCTCCCCCGGCAGAACGCTAGCGGCGCCGAGACGGAGGAACTTAACCGCGGCGGTGACGCTTTTGGCCACCGCCACAGCCCCGCCGAGGCGCAGACGATCCAGGGGAGAGAGTCGGGACATCGGCGCTTTACTCGCCTTGGGTTTCCGCGGGATAGACGCTCACTTTGCGGCGACTTTTGGTCTTGTACTCGAATTTGACCACGCCGTCCACCAGGGCGTAGAGGGTGTCGTCGTTGCCCCGGCCGACATTAACGCCGGGATGGACGGCGGTGCCCCGTTGGCGAATGATAATACTGCCCGCGGTGACGGTTTGGCCGCCGTAGCGTTTGACGCCGAGGCGCTTGGAATTAGAGTCCCGCCCGTTGCGGGTACTGCCGGTGCCTTTCTTATGGGCCATGGATAATTACGCTCCTGGAATGAGTTTTGAGTTGGGTTCCCCCCTTTCCGACCCGCCCCCTTCGGCTACGCTCAGGGGGCGCGCAGGTAAGCGCAGGGGACGGCTTTGGTTAGAGAAAATTAATCCTCGTCCCCGGCGTCGACGGCCTTGGGAATCGGTTTTGCCAACTCCTCGGCGCTGACGCTAGCTAGGGCTTCGCCGTTGAGGGAGATGGATTTGATTAAGAGGCGGGTCAACTCCTGCCGGTGTCCCCGTTTTTTGCGGGTTTTCTTTTTGGGGCGCATCTTATAGACGATGACCTTGCGACCCCGACGGTGGGAGAGGATTTCTCCTTCTACCGTAGCGCCAGCCACCAGGGGTTGCCCCACAGTCACGGCGCTGTCATGGTTGATCAGCAGAACTTTATCGATTACATAGGCCGTTTCTGGCTCCCCGTCCAGGCGGTTAATATCATAGAACCGTCCGGGTTCGACCCGCAGTTGGGTTCCCCCCGCTTCGATAATGGCGTAACTCATAGACTCATCCAAAAAATAAACTGCCGTACAGGTACCTGGATAAAGGCCAGGATTTGGGATTGCGGTCTGAACCTGTTCCGAGCTGAGCAATTGACACACAAATTTCTATTGTCGAAAATTGACGGCGCTTTTGTCAAGGGTTAGCCCTTGACTGAATTAACGCAGAGCCTTTTCCAGTTGGTCTTGGCGCCAGAGGGACTGGTAGAGTCCCGGTTGCGTCAGTAGTTCGTTATGAGTTCCCGTCTGAACCACCTGTCCCTTGTCCATCACGACAATCCGGTCTGCTTGAGCCGCGGCGGAGAGTTGGTGGGAAATAAACAAAACCGTATTGCGGCGCTCTTGGGAGAGGTAACGCAGAATTTCCGTGGCGGTTTGGTTATCGACGCTGGAAAGGGCGTCGTCCAGGATTAAAATCGGCGCGTCCAAGATTAAAGCCCGGGCCAGCGCCGCCCGTTGCCGTTGACCGCCGGAGAGGGAAATGCCCCGTTCTCCCACCAGGGTGTCGTAGCCCTGGGGAAAGCGCCGGATTTCCTCGGCGATGTAAGCCTGACGGGCCGCCTGCTCCAGCGCCGCTAAATCCGCCTCGGGAGCGCCGTAGCGGATATTGTCGCCGACGCTGGCGCTAAAGAGAAAACTCTCCTGGGGCACGAAGGCGATGGCGCTCCGCAGATCCGTCAGGGACAGTTGAGTAATATCCACGCCTTCTAAAAAAACAGCGCCGGGGTTAACTTCTAATAATCGAGGCAGAGCTTGAGCTAGGGTCGATTTGCCGGCGCCGATGGGCCCCACCAGGGCGACCATTTCGCCGGGGTAGAGGGTCAAACTGACGTCGTTTAAGGCCGGGGATTGGGCCTGGGGATAGGTATAACTCAAATGATGGACGCTTAACTTGCCAGTAATCGGCGCCGGTAGGGGTTGGGGCTGGGGCGGATTTTGAATCCGGGGCTGGGCGGCGAAAATGGCTTCCACCCGGTCCACGCTCACTTCCCCCCGTTGGTAGGCGGTGATGGTAAAGCCGAGGAGAGCCGTGGGAAAGACCAGGCGCTCTACGAGGATAATCAGGGCGATGAAGTCGCCGATGGTGATTTCCCCCCGCTGAATAGCGCCGGTGCCCAGAGCTAAGAGCAACAAAAGGCTAATGTAGGCCAGACCTTCAATCAGGGGAAAGAGTAAATTGCGAGTTTGCACCAGTTTTAAGTTCGCCCGCAGGAGTTGGCGGTTTTTGTCCCGAAAGGCTTGGCGCTCGTTTTCCTCCTGGGCGTAAATTTTAATCAGACTGATCCCGCTCATGTCCTCCTGGATCAGCTCGCTCAACTCCGACAATTTCTCCTGCACTTCGGCTTGATAGTCCCGTAACTTCTCGCTAAACAGGTTCACGCTCAGGAGCATCAGGGGATAGACGGCGATGGCCATCAAGCTCAGGGGAATGTGGATGGCCAGCATAGCCGGCAGGGTCAGGCTATAGGCAAAAAGAGTGTTGGCGAGACTTAACACCGCAAACCCCACCAAGCGCCGGATGTTATCCACATCGCTGGTGGCTCGGTTGAGCAAATCCCCCGTGGTCTGCTGGCTAAAATAGGCAGGTTCCAAACGGAGTAAATGCTCGAAAATTCGTTGCTTGAGGTCGTATTCCACCTGACGCCCGACGCCGAAAATGAGCAATCGAGAGGCCATGCGAATGACCCACATCAGGGAGGCCAACAGCGCCATCCAACCGGCAATGCCCAAAACCTGACCCAGGCTAAAACTGGTTTTGAGGTCGTCAACGCTATCGCGAATCAAGATGGGGATATAAACCCCGACAGCGTTGGCCGCCAACAGGGCCGCCATGCCGGCGCCGATGACCCGCCAGTGGGGCGCCAAGTAGCTCAAGAGATGACGGAAACGGGATTGGGCCATGGCGTGAGTCGCGGGTCGGGAAGTCAATTCTTTTTAGTATAACGATTGAGCCGTCCAGACCCGACTTCCCCAGAAGTTCGTTTGGAAACAGAGCCGGGGGGGATAGAATGGATAAAATTACCCTTCAGAACTTGCCCAGAGGAACAAGATTCGTGCTCTCCTCACTCCTTGCCGACTTCCGCATTATCTTTGAGCGAGACCCCGCCGCTCGCAACGGGCTGGAGGTTTTATTCTGTTATCCCGGTTTTCAGGCGCTGGCGATTCACCGCTTTTCTCACTGGCTTTACCGCGTCGGGGTTCCGCTTCTGCCCCGTTTGCTCTCCCATCTGGCTCGTTTTTTGACCGGCGTTGAAATTCATCCCGGCGCTGAAATTGGTAAATATGTGTTTATTGATCACGGCATGGGAGTGGTCATTGGGGAGACGGCCATCATCGGCGACTACGCGTTGATTTACCAAGGCGTTACCCTGGGGGGAACCGGCAAGGAAAGCGGCAAACGCCATCCTACTCTGGGGGAAAACGTGGTGGTGGGCGCCGGAGCCAAAGTTTTGGGCAATATTGAGATTGGCGACAACGTCCGTATCGGCGCCGGCTCCGTCGTTCTGCGGAGCGTCCCCGCCGATTCTACAGTGGTGGGGGTGCCGGGGCGAGTGGTGCATCGTTCGGCGGTGAAAGTGAATCCCCTAGAGCACGGCAATTTACCGGACTCCGAAGCCACGGTCATCCGGCTTTTGCTGGATCGGATTGAGTCCCTGGAGCGCCAGGTGGCCAGCCTGCAACGGCGCCAGGAATGGGACGATCCCTGCCCGGCGGAGGTAGTGGCCAATTGCTCGGAAAGTTTTTTAATCCGCACCCGGGGCAGTTGTCGTCTGGGGGATCGTGAAATTGAGGAATTTTTGGGGGGCACCCTCTAACGCAAAAGCCTCCTCTAACCTTTGGGTCAGGGAGGCTTAAAATCTCAGAATCAGGGGGCAGGGGAGATTAAACGCAGAGCGCCGGTCTAGGATTGCCAACCTTTCTCGGCTTGGGCTAACACATAGTCCGCCACGTCTTCGATTTCAGAATCCGTTAATTGTCCAAGGAACTTGGGCATAGCCGCCTTACCGTTGGTCACTTGGGTGACGATGGCCGCTTCGGACAACATGCCGAAGGACTCTAACACATCTTTTTTCAGCGTTTTCTGGGGATTGACCACATTATTGCCTCCGAGGTGGCAACTGGCGCATTTGCCGCTAAAAATTTTGGCGCCGTTGGCGGCGTCTCCGGCCCAGGCGGGTTGGGCGAGTCCTCCTAACAAGAGGGTCAGAGACAGCAAAACACTTAAAATAATTTTCAACATTTTTGTTCTCCTATCAAGGGGGCGATTGACTCAGTTGATTGAGCTTATTGAAGATGGGGGGCCGACCTTTGTCAAAAGACATCCCGTCGAAGACACTGGGACATTTTATGGTAAAAACCACTATAAATGAGACAAGAAATAGAAAGTTTGAGAAACTCGTCTTTCGGAAACTCTAGAATTGCTTTCCATCAAGAGATATTTTCAGCGCCGCCTTTAATCTGTCTTCTTAGGCCGCAACCTGAGCGATCACCGTGCGGTGGCGGGGACTGTTCGGGGTAATAGTCACTCGGTCAAACCCAGCGCCGAGCAGTTCCGCTTCTAGATCCAGGGCAAAATACTGATCCATAAAGGGTTCTGTGCTCTTGAGCAGGGTCATCACGTAGGGCGGCATCGTCAAATAGGCCTGGGAGCGGGGATTCATGTCCATCAGGGTAAAACTTCCCCCCGGCTTCAGCAAGCGCCGGACTTCCCGGAAAATCTTACGAGTTCCGTCCTGGGGCATTTCGTGGAAGAGGAGAAAGGCGGAAACTAAATCAAAGGATTGAGCCGGTAAACCCGTGGCTTCCGGCAGAGCGTGAACCCAGGTCAGGTCTTTTTGTCCCTGTTGTCCTAAATAATGGGCCACCGTTACGTAATGGGGGGAAAAGCTGAGGCCGGTAATCTCGGCTTGGGGGTAGGTTTCCTGAAGGAAGAAAGCGCTTAAACCCACCGTGCAGTGGAGATCGAGGATTTTTTGCGGCGCCTGGGGCAGTTGAGCTAGGAGAACGTCATGGTAGCTCTGGCGCAAGCGCCGGTCGCCTCCCGCTCCCGCCTCGGGGAAAAGGCTAGAATGCACCGCCTGGGCCGCCACTTCAAACTCAAAGGCTGCCGGCCAACAGAGGTGTCCCTGGTCGTAGCCGTGGAAGGAGGCTTGGTAATACTTGGGATAATCCAGGTCTGGATTGACGACGGCGTCCCAGTAGGACTTAAGATCTGTGGCTTCAAATCGTCCCACCGTCTCCCGCCAGGGAACCCCTAGGCGCTCCGCCCGCTTGATCATCATGCCTCGCGCTTGGCTCTTAGCGATATTCCAGAGGGGTTTCACCGCCAAGATAGCGGCAATCCCTTGAGTGGCTAATCGCTGGCTGAGGGGAAGGTTCGAAGCGGAGGCGGCGACAGTCATAGGGTTGAGAGAGAAGATCTTAACGGCGATCAGGGGCAAAACTCTATGGCGATATTACCATGTTAGGGCTGAGCGCCGATCTGCCTCGTTTTCACTTTTTGGCAAGGATTGCCGCTATAAATCCCCATCGGCTCCAGGGACTTCAGCGCCGCCGATCCCAGAGTTAAAACGGCGCCGCAACCGATCCTGACGCCGGGGCCAACCGTGGAATTGGCGGCCAACCAACAGCCGGTTTCGAGGTAAATTTCCCCCAAACGCAGATTAAAACTGGGTTGACTCCAATCATGGTTGCCGGTGCAGAGATAAACATTTTGGGAAACACAAACCTGAGATTCTATTGTAACTGGCGCCAAATTATCAATCCAACACCGCTCCCCCAGCCAAACCTGATCCCCAACTTTTAAGCGCCAGGGAAACTTGATTTTAACGCCGGGCTTAATCACAACATTTTGACCAATCTCGGCGCCGAAGCGCCGCAAAACCCAAACTTTAAAGCCGGAAACCGGAATTAAATGGGTTTGGACGAGAAAATCTCCTAAATAAAACCACAATAGTTGCGTGGTCAAACCGGCGCCGGGATCATAACTTCCTGGAGAATAGAGGTCTAAACGCATATCATTTAAGCGGTAGCGTTAACCTCTTCGATGGCGGAGACTAAAATTCCCAAAATCTGACCTAGATTGTCGAGATAATATTCCTTGAGATCGATAAACACTTGATTATTAATCAACTTAAGAAACTTCCAAACCGTTCCCGAGGTGACGGCGCCGTAAATCGCCGGAATTGAATTACCCTCTTGCCGATTGAAGTATTGAGCCGCTACCATTTCCGCCACGCATTGACCTAAGCCTCCATTGAGGTCTTCTTTTTTCGCTTCCACTAGGGTCACAATCGGCGCTTTTAGGACTAGCAGTTCCGAGGATTGGCTAATGAGAAAATCACAGTTGCCATTTAGTCCTTGGCTTGGGTCAACGCTAAAGTTAATCCCAGAAAACAGACTAATGCGATGCCCCAACTGCCTGCGGAGATCAACTAAGACCGGCGCAATAATCATCTCGGATCTGGATTTCTCGGTATTACTCGCCAGCGCCAAGGATAGATTTTCTTTGAGAGTGTCTTCTAGCAAAAGACTCGGCGCTTTCTGCGGCGCCGATTGAAACAGTCCCTCTTCCTCGATCAATTCAAGTTTAAAAGCCTTAACGGCGGCGCTGAGGGTAAAGTCGCTGTAGGCCATGGCGGAGTGTTTTTAACTATGTTGGACGACTGCGACTCCAATTCCCCCCAGAATTGGGGGGTTAGGGGGGCTTGGCGTTTGCTTGCCCCTAAGTGAACCCTGATATCTGTTAAAACCCTTGACGCCAACCTAAAGCCAAGCGCCAAACGCCAAGGGCGGAATAGGAGCCGCTAGTGCCGGATGGATTAGTGGAGCCTAGATAGACCACTTCCCCAAAGATGTTGCCTTTGGGAATCGCTTCGTAGGACAAGCCTAGCTTGCCTTGGTAGCCAAAAGCGCCGCCGCTATTGCCTGTCACAACTTCCACCTGTCCGGCGTCCGTGGCAAAAGAGACATCGCCGAAGGAGACGTTCACATAACCAATGCCGGCGCCGATATAGGGACGCAATTTCGTGCCAGTGGGAATATCGTAGTAGGCGTTGACCAATACGGACACATAATCGCCGCTGACATCGGCGCTGTAGGGAACGCTGACCGGTTGACCTAGGGGATCGGTGCCGGAGACTGTGCCGCCGCCACCGTTTAATCCCCCGTAACCGATGCCCAGTTCCACCCGGAAGTCCCTGAACTGGTAACCACCGGCGATTTCTCCGGCAAAACCGGCATCCAGGGACTGCTCGGCATTACCATTGCCCAGTTGAATGCCATCGACCCGGACTAAAACGTCGTCAGCCGTTGCGTTATTGGGAAAACCAACCCCTAAACCCAGACTGACATAGCCGTAGTTATCTCGCTGATTAGGGTTTGGCTTATTCACTGTCTGAACGTTTTCAACGGGCGGCGCGTCTTGAGCGAGGAGGTCTGGTAAGTTAAGGGACGTTTCATTCCCCATGATTAAATCTTCGGCGCCTTGGGAACTAGACTCCGCAAGAAACTCTTTTAAGGAGGAAGGGATGGATTCAGCTTTGACCGGCAGGGCGCTGGCAAG
>JAYKIZ010000004.1:0-3321 GCA_035285965.1 Cyanobacteriota bacterium
TTTCGTAGGTGAGTTTATGTTTGAGCACCCCGTCCTGATGGATGCCGGACTCGTGGGCGAAGGCGTTAGCGCCGACGATAGCTTTGTTGGGCTGGACGGACATGCCCGTTAATTCCGACACCAGGCGGGAGGCGCTGTGAATCTGTTTGGTGTCAATGCGGGTTAAGGGTTCCGCAGATTCCGGAGCTCGTCCGAGGAAGGGGTTGAAGTAAGAGCGCCGCACATGGAGCGCCATCACCAATTCCTCCAGCGCCGCATTGCCAGCCCGCTCGCCGATGCCGTTAATGGTGCATTCCAACTGGCGAGCGCCGTTTTTGACCGCTTCTAGGAAATTAGCCACCGCCAGACCCAAATCGTTGTGACCGTGGACGGAAATAATAGCTTGGTCAATATTGGGCACGTTTTCCTTAATGCCCTTAATTAAGGCGCCGAACTCCGCCGGGGTGGTGTAGCCCACGGTGTCGGGAATATTAACGGTGGTGGCGCCGGCGGCGATGGCCCGCTCTAGCACTTGGTAGAGAAATTCCGGGTCGCTCCGGCCCGCGTCCTCCGGGGAAAATTCCACATCCTCAACAAAGGATTTGGCGTAGGCCACCATCTCCGGCACAATGGCTAAAACTTCCGCCCGAGTCTTTTTGAGCTTGTACTCTAAATGAATATCGGAGGTGGCCAAAAAGGTGTGGATGCGGGGTTTTGCGGCGGGTTTGAGGGCTTCGGCGCAGGTTTGAATATCTTTTTGGGTAGCTCGGGCTAAACCGCAGATGGTGGGGCCGCCGACGGCGCCGACGGTTTCGGCAATCTTTTGCACCGCTTCAAAATCGCCGGGGCTGGCGTAGGGAAACCCCGCTTCGATGACATCCACTCCTAGACGAGCCAGGGCGCGGGCGATGGTCAGCTTTTCATCAACGGTGAGGGTGGCGCCGGGGGATTGTTCGCCGTCCCGGAGGGTGGTGTCGAAGATGATAACGCGGTCTGGCTGAGTCGTCATGGTTGCCTGGTTCCCCTAGGGGGGTCATGGATAGACAATAATCTTTGCATTATAGGCGACAATTTAGAGAATTGGAGTCCGGCGCTTCCTCAGTTTTTCTTGGAGATCACCCCCCCATGAGCGAATATCAATACTATGAATTTCAGGCGTTAGACCGTTCCCTGACGGCCGCGGAAAGGGCAGAGCTTAGCTCTATTTCCAGTCGGGCCAAGGTGACGACCCGCTCGGCGATTTTTACCTACAGCTACGGCGATTTCCGGGAAGACGAGCTAGATCTTTTAAGCCGACATTTCGATATTTTTTACTACATTGCCAACTGGGGAACCCAAAAACTGGCTTTTCGTTTCTCCAACGACAGTCTGGCGCCCCAAGCGCCGGCGCCCTATTGTTTGGAAGACATCCTAGAAGTTATCCCTCAAGAAGACGAGTGGATTCTCAATTGGAATTTTGAGCAACAAGACGGCTTTGATGTTTGGATCGAAGGGGAAGGGCGACTGGACGAGCTGACGGAACTGCGTGGGGAACTGTTGAAGGAAGATTATCGGCCCCTTTATTTGGCTTGGCTCAAAGGCGTTCAACTCCTCAAGCTAGAGGACGATTACCCTGAGCCGCCCATTCCCCCCGGTTTAGAAGAGTTATCCGTCGCCCAGGAAGCCTTTGTGGAGATGTTTGGGATCGATCGCCATTTACTCAGCGCCGCCGCCCAGCTGAGCCAGCCTCTCGGCCGGGTTTTTGTGCCGTCCTCCGCTTCCTTGCGTCAGGCTGTAGCGGAACTGCCTCGCTCCGATTGCGATGATTTTTTGTTCAAATTGCTTCAGGGGGAAGAAAATCTCGGCGCTCAACTGCGCAAAAAACTGCGACTTCATCGGCCCGCCACCAATCTTCCCATTATTTCTTCCCGCACTGTCGGTCAACTGCGGGAGTGCGCCCGTCAAGCCAAGGAAGAGGAAGAGCGCCGAGCAAAGGAAGCCGCCTATGAAAAGAAAGTTAAGTCCCTTCAGGCGTTAGCGCCCCAAGCGCCGAAGCTTTGGGACGAGGTGGATACGTTGTTGCTGGAAAGTAAGCCCCAAAACTACAACCGAGCTGTTACCATTTTGCGCCAACTGCGGGACTTAGCGGAGTATCAAAAAACCTTGCCGGAATTCCAGCGCCGGATGACCAAAATTAGTCAACGCTACCCCAACCGGCGCTCTCTGCTCGCTAAGTTCAAAGAGGCCCGCCTGCTCTCTTAGCGTCAGAGCTAAAAACCGCGCGCGCCTAAGAGCCATTAACCTGAGTGACGGACACATTTTTTAATACAAAAGGGGTACGGATTAGGAAAAACCCTGAAACTCCTGAATGAGAGAAAAGGTGATGCGGCGATAGTAGCGGTCACGAGCCTTTTGGTCAGCAAAACGGGGCAGAGGGTCAATATTGAGTAAATGAGAGCAGAAAAGAAAGGGTTGATTCTGGTGAACGACAGCCCTGAGCCAGCGAAAACCAATTTTTAAATAGCTGAGACTGCGCTGCCAATGAGCGTCAACGCAACGATGTAAACCGGCTTGTTCAACCGCCATACCGGTGAGGGTGGCAAAGAGAATAGCAACAGCCACTACTAGGTAAAGACGCTCAAGTCGGGGAGCAGAGCAAAGACAAGAAGATTCCCATTGAAAAACCCCAGATTTGACGAATCGCCCAATGCCATCGACTTCTTTGTAGCCATCCTACCAATTCTTGATTGGCAAATCCTCTGTCTGCCAATAACGTCACATTTTCAAAGTCTTTTAAATACTCATGCGTCTTATCTAGTAACGGCTGATACTTTTCCCATTCAACACTGGCGCTATTGTGTTCCAACCCCAGCCAGAGAAATGGAACGGCTCTCCCCCCTGTGATTACCGCCAGAGAAATAAAGCAGTATTTATTCCACAGGAGCGTTGTATCCAAAGCTAGATAAATTTGCGTCTCTTGCCACTTCACTATGGCGTTCAAAGGTAATGGTACATAGAGATTTTCCGCTTTGACCTTCTGATTCTGCAAAAATCTCCGCCATCTCCTCTGGTGGTCACTGAGCTTGTCGAAGTGTGGCTTCCTTCTTGGGTTGCCCGGCTTTGAACATAGACTCCCCATTGCGCTTGGTTGACGCTTCCGCAGCCCAGTAGAGCCGCTACCATCCAACCCAGCGTCACTAGATGTCTCAGATCTGCATACTTGCTGGCTCCCCTCAAAAAGTTATACACTCGGTTGTAGATTTTGGTCTGGGTCATAAGCGGGAAATTGTTGTAGGTTTTCTAGCTTACCCAGATTTTTTACTTTTCGGGAATCCTCTCTACACTTGGGTTTCAGCCAGAAGT
>JAYKIZ010000005.1:0-4428 GCA_035285965.1 Cyanobacteriota bacterium
CAGACTCAACTTTGGCAAACCCTGCTAACGGCCTAAAGCTGGGGGCTTGACTCGCCCCCAGACCCCTCCGTGAACCCAGACCCGGCGCCGCTACGCTCAAGGTCTCCCTTAAAGCAATGGACAAAAACAAATTGTCCCAGGGCATCGGGAGACCTTGCGCCTCTCTGGGTTTTAGGAAAAAGCGGAAAAAGGCTAAAATAAGGTCATTAGTCTTTTTTATGTGTGTTGGCTTATAGGTTTTTAATAACGGCGCGGGGAAGTTGGCAAGGTTTTTGGGGCGACCCATAGTCGAGGCGAGAGGGTGTAAGGATAGGCGCAATCGGCGCTGGGGCGTATTATGCCATGGTTCGGTAGGATATTAGAAATGGTTTATTTTCCCCCCTATGCCCCCGGCCCAGTGGCAGATTAGCCCTCCCGCGGAAATTCCCCCCGAGTTTTTAAAGGCTCTGCGAACCCTAGCGCCGACGGCGGGGCGTTTTGGGGCCCAACTGTTGTGGCAGAGGGGAATCCGGGAACCGGAACAGTTGCGACGGTTTTTAGACCCCGACGCCTACGAGCCGGCGCCGCCTTCGGCCTTTGGCCCGGAGATGGAAAAAGCTGTGACTCGACTGTTAACGGCGCGGGCCAATCGGGAACAAGTGACGATCTGGGGCGACTTCGACGCCGACGGTATTACGGCCACTAGCGTCCTCTGGGAAGGTTTAGGACAATTTATCGATCCCCAACAACGCCTTAACTACTACATTCCTCATCGCCTGCGGGAGTCCCACGGCTTAAACCTGACTCAACTGGAAAGGTTGGCGGAAGCGGGAACGGCGCTGATTGTCACCTGCGACACTGGCAGTACGAATCTTGGGGAGATCGCTAGGGCAAAAGAGTTAGGAATAGACCTGATTATCACCGACCACCATACCCTACCTCCCGAGCGCCCCAATGTGGCGGCCATTCTCAATTCCCGATACTTTGCCCCGGAGCATCCCCTAGCTCATCTCTCCGGGGTGGCGGTGGCCTATAAATTAGTGGAAGGACTTTACCAAGCGGCGCCGCACATTCCCCAGCGCCCCCTGGAGGATTTGCTCGATTTGGTGGCCATTGGTTTAATCGCCGACTTAGTAGAACTGAAGGGCGATTGTCGTTACCTTGCTCAACGGGGCATTCAGCGTCTCCGGGAGCAACGGCGGGAGCGACGACGCCCCGGAGTGGCCCTGCTCCTAGAGTATTGCAACCGGAGCGGCGACCGTCCCACGGATATTTCCTTTGGCGTCGGGCCCCGCCTCAACGCCATTAGCCGCATTCAAGGCGACGCCCGTTTTGGGGTGGAGCTACTCACCAGCCGGGACGAAGCCCGGTGTCGAGTCTTGGCCGAGGAAACCGAGTTGGCCAACAGCCGCCGCAAGGAATTACAGAAAACCCTAGTGACCCAAGCCGAAAAACAACTCGAAAGCCTCGATTTATCCACCACCGGGGTCATTATCCTCGAAAATCCCCAATGGCCCGGGGGAATTTTGGGATTGGTGGCCGGTCGTCTAGCGGAAACCTACGGTCGCCCGGCTATTGTATTGAGCAGTCAGCCCCTAGAGGGAGAAACGGGAGAGCGTCAAGCCAGAGGCTCCGCCCGTTCCGCCCAGGGCGTTAACCTCTACGAACTCTTGCGCTCCCAAGCCCGTTGGTTAACTAGTTTTGGCGGTCATCCCTTAGCGGCGGGTTTAAGTTTGCCCCTCGCCCATTTGCCATTTTTCCGAGAAGCTATCAATCAACGCTTTTGGCAAGACTACGGCGGGCGCCCTTTGGAGCGGGAACTCCTGGCGGATCTCGCCGTCGCCGTCGCGGATCTGGGCCGGGATCTCTTTCAGGAGTTGAAACTGCTTGAACCCTGCGGCATGGGCAATCCGACTCCTAAACTGTTAGTGGAAAAGTGTTATTTTCAAAGGGGTCGTTGGGAGAATTATCGGGATTTTAAACGCCAAAAAGTTAACTATAAATTGACCCGTTTCCATCTTCAAGATCCCCAAAGCGGCGCTGAATTTCCCGGAACTTGGTGGGGTCATGAAGACTGGGAATTGCCTCGAAACACTCTCTGTCGAGCCTTGGTTGAATTAACCTACAATACCCACTCAAATCGCTACGAAGCTAACTTAATCGACTTCCAACCTCTCCAGGCTGAGAGCGCGATTTTTCCATCCCTTCCGGCCGCGATTATCGATCAGCGCCGTCAACAGACCCCCCCACTCTCCGGCCACTCCTTGGCAACCTGCCCCCTCAGTTGGGGGGAACTCCGCCAAGCTTACCAACGGGCCCAGAAAGCTTGTCAACCCTTGGTTTTAGCTTACCGATTTAACCCGGCGCCCCTACCCGTCCGTTTAGAAACCCTAGGGCGACTCTGGCGCCAAGGCGCCCTAGACTCCGGGACTCTGCAAAGAAACTTAGATATTAAACCTCCCACCGCGGAGCGCATTCTGGACATCCTGAGTTCCTTGGAACCTCAAACTCTTCTGCCGACGGAAATCGAAGCCCTGCTTTTGGAAGAAGACTTTCAACGGAGCTATTTCGCTCAGGTTCCCTTAGCTTTAATCGAAGAGCAGCTTCAGGCGAGCTAGAACTCCTGTGACGTTTGAGAAAAAGTAATCCAGTCCCGACTCTGATGTTAATAGCGAATCCGGGGATCCAGCCAAGCGTAGAGGAGGTCGGCCAAGGTGGAAAAAACGACAATTAAAAATCCGTAAATACAAGTTATCGCCATCACCACCGGCGTGTCGCTCCGATAAATCGACTCCACCATCAAAGCGCCCATTCCCGGCACCCGAAAAATTTGCTCCGTCACCAAAGCGCCGGTAAACAGCGCCGGCAAGTCTAAAGACACTAAAGTAACCAGAGGCAGAAGGGCGTTACGGGCCAGATGCACCCAAATCACTCGACCCGGAGAAAGGCCCTTGGCCAGAGCGGTGCGGATATAATCCTGGGGCAATTCTTCCCGGACGGCGGAGCGAGTAAACCGCAACAGCGCCGCCCCTTGGTAAAAAACTAAGACCGCCACCGGCAACGTTAACTGTCGAATTTGCGCGCCCCAATTATGCCAATCCCTCAAATCCAAACTGCTGTCGTAGATGAAGGGAAACCAGCGCAGTCCTACGGAAAAAATCAAAATTACAATTAACCCCGTTAAAAAGGTGGGGAGGGAGTACCCCAACAAGCCGAGGGCGTTAACCAATTTATCGCCGAAGCTATGGAGACGACTGGCGGACCAGACCGCTAAGGGAATCATCAAGGCGGCGCTCAAGCCATAAGCGACGCCCACCAGCCCTAGGGTCGCGGGCAAACGTTGCCGGAGCAGATCCAATACCGGCGCTCGACTGGTGAAGGAATAGCCAAAATCCCCCCGCAGAGCGGCGCTTAACCATTTGGCGTAACGGATCGGCAGGGGTTGATCCAGCCCTAAACTGCGCCGCAGATTTTCTCGCACGGCCTCGGAAAGAGACGGATTGGTGGCCAACTCCCCCAGGGGATCTCCCGGCGCTAGAGCCAAGAGTAAAAAAATCGTTAAGCTAATGCCCAGCAGAGTCGCCAGAGCGATGGCTAATCTTTGCAGTAAGTAACGTCCCATTCCGAAAACCCTGAATATTCTTGCCCCAAAAAAGAGACCCGCCCCGGTAAGGTTATCCTCATCAAGGCGGGTAAATTCGGGTTAAAGATTTCTGAAAATGAGAACTCTTTTAGTAAACGCCGGGGTTAATGCGGTCGTCGCCTTCCGTCAGTTCGCTACTGACTTCCGTCACCACAAAGTTATCTAAATTCGCTTGCAGGCGAGACTTTTGCCCTTCGCTCAGACCGGGGATGGAGAGGACGTCTTCCACGGACTCGTAGGGGGCGTTTTTAATGATTTTGCTGGCTAGGTTGGGATAAAATCCCCGCAGGGCCCGAAAATCGCGAATATCGCTGTTATTCAGGTCGATTTTTTGACCGTATTCCGTGGCGAGCTTGGCGTCGACGGCGTTGAGTTCAGCCTGGGCGGGCTGGGCTAAGAAACCGCCCAACAAGCTGAGCGCTAAAACGAGGACGAGAACTAGACGGGTCAATAGTTTCATGTTAATTCTCCTTAAATTTGGGGGCGGCTTAAAAAATAACCATGGATGACAGCGCCGAGGGAAAAGATAATTTCCGACTCAAGGGCGAGAGTTAAAGGCAATCCTGATTGTAGTGTTTCCGGCGCCGTCTGGCTAGGATCTGGTTTCCCGGTTGAGAAAGCGACCAGAAGGTTCCTGGGCTGAGGGCTAAGTCCGTTAGGATCAAGGGGTCGGTTTTAAACCCCAGCTCGAAATCATGCCCTCTTTTGCCCCGCAATCCGGCGCCGCCTCTGAACGCAATCCCGTGCTGTTGGTTCACGGTCTTCAGGATACCCAGGCTAAATTTCAGACCCTCGGCGCCCATCTG
>JAYKIZ010000006.1:0-2502 GCA_035285965.1 Cyanobacteriota bacterium
GGCGCTTTCTCCCCCAAAAATCGTAGTAGAGTGAAAATTCGCGCCCTTAACCCCCTACCCTTCAGGGGCAACCCCAGGGTTAAACCGCTAATCTTCAGTTCCTCGGGAGGAGCAAAACGATGGAAAACAAGCAAATGTTAATGATTCCGGGGCCGACGCCGGTGCCGGAGAAAGTCCTTTTGGCCATGGCCAAGCACCCCATCGGCCACCGGAGCGGCGACTTTAGTAAAGTGATTGGGGAATTGACCGCCGGGCTGAAGTGGCTCCACCAGACCCAAAACGACGTGGTGATGTTGACCGCCAGCGGCACCGGCGCCATGGAGGCGGGGATTATCAATTTCCTCAGCCCCGGCGACCGGGTGTTAGTGGGCAATAACGGCAAGTTTGGCGACCGTTGGGCCAAAGTGAGCAAGGCCTACGGCTTAACGGTGGAGGAAGTCCGGGCGGAGTGGGGCCAGCCCCTCGACCCCAACGCCTTTAAGGCCATTCTGGAGAGCGACAGCCAAAAAACCATTAAGGCCGTCATTATCACCCACTCGGAAACCTCCACCGGGGTGTTAAACGACCTCGAAGCCATTAACGCCGCCGTCAAGGCCCACGGCCAAGCCCTGATGATCGTCGACGCCGTCACCAGCCTCGGCGCCGTTAATTTGCCGGTGGACGAGTGGGGTCTGGACGTGGTGGGTTCCGGCTCCCAAAAGGGCTATATGATTCCCCCCGGTCTGGCCTTCGTCTCCGTCAGCGCCAAGGCTTGGCAAGCCTACGAGGGCGCCAAACTGCCCAAGTTCTATCTGGACTTGAAAAAATATAAAAAAGCCACGGACGAGAACAGTTCTCCCTTCACCCCGCCGGTGAATTTGATGTACGGACTGCAAGCTTCTTTAGAAATGATGCAGGCGGAAGGGTTAGACTCCATCTTCGCCCGCCACCGGCGCCACACCGAAGCCACCCGGGCCGCGGCTAAGGCCCTAGGCTTATCTCTGTTCGCGCCTGACGGCGCCGCCAGCCCGGCCATTACCGCCATTGCCAGCGACTCCGCCGAAGCCATCCGCTCCGCCATGCGCAAAAAATTCGACATCGCCCTGGCGGGGGGACAGGATCACCTGAAAGGCAAGGTCTTCCGTATTGGTCACCTCGGCTTTGTCTGCGACCGGGATATTCTCAGTTGCGTTGGGGCGCTGGAGGCCACGTTGATGGGTCTGGGCCATAGCGCCGCGCCCGGCGCCGGCGTCGCGGCCGCCAGCAAAGTCCTCGGCGCCTAGGACTCGGTAAACGGCGCCGCGGGGTCGATTAAACGCCATTCCCGGAGTTCGTACTCCACGCAATGGTTAACGATCAAGGGATCTTGCTCCACTAGGGCTTGAGCTTCCTCTAGCGAGTCGGCCCAAAAGAGCAACATCCCTCCGCCCCGCTGGGCCCAATACCCCGATTGCGCTAGGCGTCCCCCTTCCCGCAGGCGCTGGACATAGTCCCGATGGGCGGGGACGAAACGGTCAAAGGTCTCTTTGGGAACGACGCCCCGCTCAATTTTGACAAACCAAGGCATGGGAGATAGGTGGGGTGAAAAGTTGTTGACAATGCCCCCCAGCCTCCCAGAATTGGGGGATTTAGGGGGCTAGAGCCAGTAAACCAGACAACCGCTTAAAACGTCCTTTAGGCGTTGGGAAACCAGCCAAACTTAACTGCGGCGGCGACCGTCGCGCCAATGACAGTGATCACAAGGGCCCATATTTGTTTGTTTTGGCTGTCCTCTAGCCGTCCGACTCGGCGCTCTAGGCCGTCCAGCTTGGTTTCCAGTCTGGGGAGAACTTCTAGCTTTTGTTCAATCCGATCCAATCGGTTGTCTATTTTAGCGAGAAGATCTTTTAAATCGACTTCGATAATCGTCTGTGACATAGAGATTCTTTCCGTATTGGTAAACTGTTTCGGCAAGGCGGCGCCCAAGACCTCTCCATTCCTGATTTTAGACGGGGGAGTATCGACCGCCCGCTACGCTAACTGTCCTGTGCCCTTCTTATTTTTCTAGGAGTCCCCGCCCATGCTCGACACCCTCGACCTCAGCCTCAGTTTAGACAAAGAGACCTATCGCGCCCAGATTGAAGACCTGATGCGGCAACTGCGGGATCTTCAGGAAGCCTGCTGGCAGGAAAAAGCGCCGGTGATCATCGTCCTGGAAGGCTGGGCGGCGGCGGGGAAGGGAACCCTACTCAAAAAAATCATTAACTATATGGATCCGAGGGGGTTCGCCGTCAATCCCACCTTTCAGGCTACGGAGCAGGAGCGCCGCTATCCCTTCCTCTGGCGCTTTTGGGAAAAATTGCCGCCCCGGGGGAGTCTCGGCTTTTTTTATCACAGTTGGTACACCAATTGCCTAGAGGAGCGCCTCCTGAAGCGGGTGACCCCGGCCCAGGCTCCGCTACAAATGCGGGACATCAACGCCTTCGAGCGCCAACTGGTGGAAGACGGAGCGGCGCTGGCTAAGTTTTGGATACATCTGAGCCG
>JAYKIZ010000007.1:0-4886 GCA_035285965.1 Cyanobacteriota bacterium
AAGCTAAGGATTTCTGATGACTCTTTCCGTCGACAATACATGGATATCGTCCATCTTGCTGGAAGACGCCCTAGGTTTATTTCTAGGGATCGCCCTCAGCGCCGCCTGCGGACTGCGGGTCTTTGTGCCCTTTTTAGTGGTCAGCGCCCTTGGGGTTTTGGGCGGTTGGACGTTGCCCCCTAGCTTGGCGTGGCTGGATCGAGAACCCGCTTTGGCGCTCTTCGCCGTCGCTAGCGCCCTGGAAATCGGCGCTTACTCCCTGCCGTGGTTGGATAATCTTTTAGACGCCGCTGCGGCCCCCCTCGCCATCGCCGCTGGAGTTTTGGTGACAGCGGCGGTTATTCCCGACGATATGGGGCCCCTCGCCCAATGGACAGTCGCGGCCATTGCGGGCGGCGGCTCAGCGGGTATTGTCAAGAGTTTGACCAGCCTGACCCGTCTCGCCTCCACGGCGACCACCGGCGGTTTGGCAAACCCCTTCTGGATGGCGCTAGAAAGTTTGGCCGCGGCGCTTTTGGCTGGGGGCGCCTTGGCGTTGCCGATTCTCGCGGGCGGGTTAACCCTTAGTCTGGTGAGTTATGGACTGGTTCGTTTAATTCTTTTTCTCCGGCGCCAGCGTTCCGTCCAAACCTCCGCCGAATGAAGTCCCCCAAGCCGGGAGACTCGGGGGACTTGTCTAGGCCCTATTGGAGTTAACGGACAGTGCCTGCCAACTGAGCCACAGGGATGGGCTTGAGGAAATACAGCGCCAAGAACTGCCCGGCGTTGGAGAGATAGAGGGGCAGTTTTTGCAGGAATTTCAACGGCGCCGGAGCGGAGGAGGCGTCGATGGCCCGCAGTTTTTCGTTGTTGCCGATACAGGTTTCCAGACGGCCGTAGAACTGGGGATTGTCCACGTCCAGAATGATGGGAAAGACCCGACCAGCGGTTTCGTTGGTTTTTTGGATCACTTCCTTGTCATAATTGCGGGCGTCGAGACCCAAACAGGCGTAAAAATCGGCCCGCTGGATATCGTTCAGGTACATGGTGGCGAAGACCGAGAGCAGGAAGAAACGGCACCAAAGCTTGGCGCGCCAGTCGTTGAGGGTATCCGGCTGGGCCCGCATGATGGCGTCGAAAAAGTCGCCATGGCGGTTTTCGTCCTGACACCAATTTTCAAAGAACTTGAAGATGGGGTAAATCCGGTCTTCGGGATGTTGCTCCAGATGGCGATAGATGGTGATATAGCGCCAGTAGCCGATTTTCTCGGAGAGGTAGGTGGCGTAGAAGATAAATTTAGGTTTAAAGAACGTATATTTGCGGCTCTTGGTCAAAAATCCCAAATCGAGGGAGAGGTTAAAGTCCGACATGGCTTTATTGAGGAAACCGGCGTGGCGGGCCTCGTCCCGGGACATGAGATTAAAACACTCCGCCAGCAGGGGGCTTTTGTCCTTCAAGCGCCGACCCAATTCTTTGTAGAGCAAAAAGCCGGAAAATTCCGCCGTGCAGGAGCGCTCTAAAAACTCGATAAACAGACGGCGCTTGTCCCCGTCGATGTGGGCCCAGGACTGTTCAAATTCTTCGTCCCGCACAAAGTGGTGCCGGTTATAGTCGACCCGAAACTCTTCGAGGATCGCTTGGAGTTCCTCTTCGTTGGGGGAAATGTCCATTTTGGCCATCGCTTCAAAGTCCGTGGTATAGAAGCGGGGGGTGAGGATCGTTTCCTTGGCGGGAACTTTAACGCCCGGACGAATCTCGTCGTATTCAGGCTTGGAGAGGGTGGTAACCATAATGTGTTTAAAGGGGGTTTTCTGATAGGCGCCGACGGTCGAGCCAAGCTTTGGCGCGGAAATTGGGCAAGCTGATTGATTAGTCTAGCAAGGGATTGGCGTTTTTCCCGCCCGGCGCCGACGCCTGTAACAAAGTGTAACAAAGCGTAACAAAGCGTTTCTGACGGAGAGCGAAGATGTTAGTTTTTTCCAGAAGAGTCCTCGGGGCGTCGCTCCTGTGTTGGGGCGGGGGCCTCGCCATGGGGCTGGCGCTAGCGCCGGTAAGCTGGAGTTTTTTGGCCTGGGCGGCGCTGATTCCCCTTTGGGCAGGGGCGGTGGGGTCTCCCTCGGTTAAGCGCCGCCTCCTTCTCGGCGCCGTCTGGGGTCTGGGCTACTACGGTCTCGGTTTACAGTGGCTTGCCGGCATTCACCCGATGACTTGGATGGGAGTGCCCTGGGGCGCCAGTTTAGCCATCGCCGGATTTGCCTGGGGCGCCGTCACCCTCTGGGGCATGGTTCTGGCGGCGCTCTGGAGTTTGGGTCTCGGTCTGGCTCCTAACCCCTCTCTGCGTTTAATCTGGGGCCCGGCGCTCTGGACGGCGCTGGAGAGCGTCTGGAGCCAAAGCCCCCTCTGGTGGAATAGTTTGGCTCTGACCCAAAGTCCCGCGCAGTCGGCGCTTTTGCAATGGACTCAGTTCTCCGGGGAGGCGACCCTAACGGCGGCGCTGGTTTTCATTAACGGTCTCTGGGCCGAGGCGCTGTTGCTCCCATCCTGGCGCCGGCGGCGCTGGCTTTTGCCTTTAGCTTTGATTGGTCTCCTCTACGGCGGCGGTTATCTCCTTTCCCAACGACCCTTAGGAGATGATCCTGAAAGCGGGATCGCGGTGGGTCTGATCCAGGGCAATATCCCCAACGAAATCAAACTCTATCCCCAGGGCTTAGCCCAAGCCATCGCCGGGTACAGTCGGGGCTATCAAGATTTAGTCCAACAAGGCGCGGAGGTCGTGTTAACCCCGGAAGGTGCTCTGCCCTATTTTTGGGAAATTAACCTGCGGGAGAGCGACCTTTATCAACAGATCCAGCGCCGGGGGGTTCCTGTTTGGCTCGGCGCCTACGGTTACCAAGGGGAAGACTATACCAATAGCCTCTTTAGCCTCGACGGGCAAGGGGAATTAATCAGCCGCTACGACAAGGTTAAACGGGTGCCCCTGGGGGAATATGTGCCCCTTTCCGGTTTGATCGGGCGCTGGGTGAGTCGTTTATCCCCCCTCAAAGCCCAAATGGTGGCGGGAGAGCAGGAACAGGTTTTTAACACCCCCTTCGGCGCCGGCACCGTTACTCTGTGCTACGAATCCGCCTTCAGTGATTACCTGCGGAGACAAGTCCGGCGGGGCGCCTTGTTTATCCTCTCCAGCGCCAACAATGCCCACTACAGCGCCGCCATGCCCGCCCAACATCATGGGTTAGACGTCCTTCGGGCCATTGAAAATGACCGCTGGCTGGCCCGGGCCGCTAATACCGGCTACTCGGCGCTGATTTCCCCTCGGGGTCAGACCCTTTGGATTTCGGACTTAAACCGTTACCAGCTCTATCTAGGGCGGATCTATCCCCGCAGAAGCCTAACGCCCTACGTCCGTTGGGGGAATTGGCTGACGCCGGTTCTTCTTGTCGGCGCTGGGTTGACGTGGCTCGGGCCGCATTTTTTGAAAATTTTCTTAAACTTATGAAAGGCCAGCATAACGTTCAAGAGGCTCGCCAAACAGTTTCCAACCTCCTGACTATGACCGGCGCTCTTTGTCATAACCCTGAAGTTCTCGAAGCCCGTTTGCGGGAAATTCCCCCGGAGCCCGGGGTTTACCTTATGCGGGACGCCCAGGGCGATCTGCTTTACATCGGCAAAGCTAAAAAGCTCAGGACGCGGGTGCGCTCCTATTTCCGGGAATCCCAACGCCACTCCCCCCGCATCGCCTTGATGACCCAACAGGTCAATGAGATTGAATTTATTGTCACCGATACGGAAAGCGAGGCCCTGGCGCTGGAAGCCAATTTAATTAAGCAACACCAGCCCCATTTTAATATTCTGCTCAAGGACGATAAAAGATATCCCTATGTCTGTATTACTTGGTCGGAAACCTATCCCCGCTTGTTTATCACCCGCAAGCGCCGACCCCAGAGCGCCCAGGATCGGTATTACGGCCCCTACGTGGATAGCTTCAGCCTGCGGCGCACCTTGCAGTTAATTAAACGGATTTTCCCCCTGCGGCAACGACCCCAACCCCTCTTTAAAAATCGTCCCTGTTTGAACTATGACCTGGGGCGCTGTCCGGGGGTTTGTCAGGGCTTGATTACCCCGGAGGACTATCGGCAAACCCTGACCCAGGTAGCCATGATTTTCCAGGGGCGAAGCCAAGAACTGAGCCAAAAGTTAGAGCAGGGGATGACGGCGGCGGCGGCGAATCTGGAATTTGAGCGGGCGGCCCGTCTGCGGGATCAACTTCAGGCCCTACAAAGCCTCCACCGGGATCAAAAGGTCAGTTTGCCCAAGGACACCGTTTCCCAGGACGCCATCGCTCTAGCGCGGGACGAGAATCATTGCGCCATCCAACTCTTCCAAATTCGGGCCGGTCGTCTGGTGGGGCGCCTGGGCTATTTCAGCGCCGCTTTAGGCGCGGAAAGCGGCGCCATTCTCCAGCGGGTGTTGGAAGAGCATTACCAGCAGGTGGAGGATCTGGAAATTCCGGCGGAACTCTTGGTTCAGACTCCTTTACCGGAGGGGGATTGGCTCGGGGAGTGGTTGAGCCAGCGCCGGGGTCGAAAGGTGACCATCGCGACGCCGCAACGGGCCGGGAAATTAGAGTTACTAGAAATGGTGGAGCGCAACGCCCGCTATGAATTGGAGCGGGCCCAGCGCCAAACGGAGCGGCAAGCGCGGGATTTAGAAGATTTAGCGGCGCTGTTGGGGATGGAGACTTGGCCGAAACGGATCGAAGGCTACGATATTTCCCACTTTCAGGGCGCCGAGGCTGTGGCCTCCCAGGTCGTTTTCATCGACGGAGCGCCGGCCAAGCAACATTACCGGCGCTACAACATTAAAACTCCCGCCGTCCGTCCGGGTCATTCCGACGATTTCGCCAGTCT
>JAYKIZ010000008.1:0-4374 GCA_035285965.1 Cyanobacteriota bacterium
AGGGCGCCGAGGCTGTGGCCTCCCAGGTCGTTTTCATCGACGGAGCGCCGGCCAAGCAACATTACCGGCGCTACAACATTAAAACTCCCGCCGTCCGTCCGGGTCATTCCGACGATTTCGCCAGTCTGGCGGAGGTGATGGGGCGCCGTTTTCGGGAGGGGAAAGCCGGGGTTAATTCAGCAGATTTTCCCGATTTGTTAATGATCGACGGCGGTAAGGGACAACTCTCGGCGGTGGTAAAAGTTTTAGAAGAGCTAGACCTAGTGGATTGTTTAACGGTAGTCAGTCTAGCTAAACAACGGGAAGAAATTTTCCGTCCCGGCGCCAAGGAACCTTTAGGCGCCGACCCGGAGCAACCCGCAGTCCAACTCCTACGCCGCGTCCGGGACGAGGCCCACCGTTTCGCCCTTAGTTTTCACCGGCAACGGCGCTTAAATCAAAGTCGGCGCTCTCGTTTAGAAGAAATTCCAGGGTTGGGATTCGAGCGCCAGAAAAAACTGCTGGCCCATTTTCATTCCTTGGACTACATCGGCGCCGCTAGTTTAGAGCAACTGCAAGGGGTGGAAGGCATCGGTCCGCGGCTGGCGCAGGAAATTTATCGCTATTTTCACCCCTGAGCTAAGGGGCGTTGAGGACAATCAAAAGGAACTGGTCTTGCCGAAAGGAAATCAGGAGGCTCCATGCCTGACCTTGTGTAGTACAAAGATGAGCACCGGGCCGCCTTAGGAACTCCCCCCAAAGTTGGGGGGCTGGGGGGGCAAACGGCCCTTTTTAAACAACCGTTAAGAGACCCCGGCGGTGGAGCGCTTACGGCGATAAGTTTTCGTGCTCCGCAGTTCCGTGTGTTGTTCTTCGACCGGTCGCGGCGCCGGCGCTTCCGTCAGGGCGGGAGTCGGCATTGGGACTTGAACCTTCGGTTTACCGGGGGTCACTAGGGTTTTGGATTCTGTTAGGTTGACATTGCCCTCTCCTTGCAGGAGCAGAACAACTAGAGGACTACTTTGCAGTTCCCGCTTAACCAGACGTTGTAAAATGCCTTCAATCTCTTGCTGAACGCCGGTCCAACGGACTTCGATTTTGCCGTTGCTCTCGACGAACTCGCCCCAGCGCTCCGCTAGGAACCGTTCTAGGGTGCGGATGATTAACTGTTGGAAGAGCGTCCGCTCCACCGTCATGACCACGCCCCGCAGGTGAACCTGGGGTTGGGCCAAGAGTTTGCCGCTGGAACTCAGCGCCAGCGCCACCGTTACTACCCCATCTTCCGCAAGTTGTCGGCGCTCCTGGAGGATGTGCTCGTGGACAATACCCGCTTGATCCACCAATTCAATCCCCGACGGCGCTTTGCCAGTGACTTGAATTTTATCGGCGGAGAGTTCGATAATGTCGCCGTTATCCACAATCACCATATTCTCGGCGGGGATACCCATGGCTCGGGCCATCTGGGCGTGTTTGACCAGCATCCGGTGCTCGCCATGGACCGGCACAAAGAATTTAGGTTTGGTCAGCGCCAACATCATCTTGTGCTCTTCCTGGGAAGCGTGACCAGAGACGTGAATACCTTTATCCTTGCCGTAAACGACCTCGGCGCCCTGCATCATCAAGCGGTCAATGGTGTTGACCACAGCGATGGTGTTGCCGGGAATGGGGTTGGCGGAGAAGATCACCGTGTCTCCTTTGCGCACTTGGATTTGGGGGTGTTCGCCTTTGGAGATGCGGGTCATGGCCGCTAGGGGTTCGCCCTGGGAGCCGGTGGTGAGGATTAAAACCTGTTGATCCGGTAGATTGCGGGCGGCCTTGAGGGGCACAAAGAGATCGTCGGGGCATTTAATATAGCCCAACTTGCGGGCGTGGGCGATGACGTTGAGCATCGAGCGGCCCACCACGGCCACCTTACGGCGATGTTTCAGCGCCAGTTCGAGAATGATGTTGACCCGATGGACGGAGGAGGCGAAGGTGGTCACCATCAGGCGGCCCTGGGCTTGAGAAAAAGCCCGGTCGAGATTGGGAACCACGGAACGCTCGGAGGGCGTTACCCCCGGCACTTCGGCGTTGGTGGAGTCGCTCAGCAAACACAGAACCCCTTTATCGCCATATTCCGCCACTTTAGTCAGGTCGAAATATTCCCCGTCGATGGGAGTATGGTCAATCTTGAAGTCCCCCGTGTGGAAAACCACGCCGATGGGGGTATGGATAGCGACGCAACAGCTATCGGCGATGGAGTGAGTGTTGCGAATGTACTCGACTACGAAGGATTTTCCGAGGCGCACCATTTCCCGGGGCACAACGCTTTTGAGTTTCGTGCGGTCTAGGAGTCCCGACTCTTCCAATTTGTCCCGTAGAAGAGCCATTGCTAGACGGGGGCCGTAGATGATCGGCAACTCGATTTGTTTCAAATGGTAGGCGATGCCGCCGATATGATCTTCGTGACCGTGGGTGACGATCATGCCCTTGATCTTGTGGCGATTTTCCCGCAGGTAGGTCATGTCGGGCAAAACGACATTAACTCCGTGCATTTCGTCCGTGGGGAAAGCGATACCGGCGTCTAGCAAAATAATCTCGTCGTCGTACTCAAAGACGCAAGTATTTTTGCCGATTTCGTGGAGTCCGCCGAGGGGAATAATTTTCAGGGTCGGTTGGGCTTGGGTTGGGTTAGGTTTAGGCATTTTCCTCCTAGGAAAAATAAAAGTAGGCGTGGGAAAAAATCTGAATTGAACGCTCAATTCAAGAAGGCTTTAGATCCAGTTCGAGTTGCCGAAGATTTAGGATAAAGCGGCGCTTTTCCAACTCGAATCAACTCAGCTATTCAGTTGTCGGAAACTTTGGCGCTTAAGCCCTCTGGCGGTTATCCTCGAGGGAAGCGGGGAGTTATCTGTTGCGGTTTTTGGGTATTTTTCAGGTCTGACCAAGGCGCATCGGGTAAATAAGCTCTTCTGGAAGGATTCTCTCAAGTCCTTTTAGCTTACCATAGGGGACCGGATTTTTGTCAAGACAAATCCTATGATTAAGCGTTAAGGATTGATTTTTGGTTGACTCGACAGTTCAGATTTGGAGTTATCGCCATGGGCGCCTCCCGTTTTCATAAATCCCATCTCCCCGAAAAAATTTGCCCCGTTTGCCGGCGCCCCTTTACCTGGCGCAAGAAATGGGCCGACTGTTGGGAGGAAGTCAAATACTGCTCGGAGCGCTGCCGGCGCCGGAAAAACAACCCCTGACAGATATCAGTTATCAGATACCAGATATCAATTATAGCAGTATACCTGAAATCGAGCGCTGAGCGTAGTCGAAGCGCGTCTCCCACCCGACGGTATACCGCTATCAGAGGGTTGCGGGAAAAATTCTTGAACTATTGAACGGAAATAAGCTCCACGTCAAAGACCAAAGTGGCGTTGGGAGGAATGACGCCGCCGGCGCCGCGGGAACCGTAGCCCAGATCCGGGGGGATAATCAGTTGGCGCTTGCCGCCCTCCTTCATGGTGGCGACGCCTTCGTCCCAGCCTTTAATCACTTGGCCAATGCCGATTTTGAAGGAAAAGGGCTGACCGCGGTCGAGGGAACTGTCAAATTTTTTGCCGTCCGTCAGGGCGCCGGTGTAGTGAACCGTCACGGTTTTACCCTGGGTCGGAGAGGCGCCTTCCCCCACAACGAGGTCAACATACTGGAGTCCCGAGGGGGTGGTGACGGTGTTGGCGGGAGTTTCAGGGGTCATGGGTCGGGAGGCGGGGGTAGTTTGGGCGGGGGGATTGGGGGCGGCGAGGACTTCGTTAGCGGAGGGCGCCGGATTGAAGAAACTGGAGAAAACGAGCAGAGTCCCAAAAAAGAGGACAACGCCAAGGGAAATAAGAACGTCTTTCATTCGGTGCGGATTTCAAGAACAGTTTTCTGATCCTACCCCAGGAGCGGGGCTAGCCGTCTTCTTCGCAGACGGTCAAGCGCCGGGGCGCGCCCCGTTGAATCTGGTAGGTAATCCCCTGGGCGCCTTCCCCTTCGAGATCGCTGAGGTAGTCTCCGCGTAAATTCAGCGCCTCTGACTCGCTTTCAAAGGGGCCAAAATAGTAAGTGCATTTAGGGGTTTGGGTCTCTACCCTCAGCCACCACTTAGAGCTTGTGAACCAGATAAGGCTGATAATGGCGAGATAGAGCAGGAAAAGGAGCAAACTAAGCATAAAACCCTAGGGTCGGCCACTGGCTCGGAACGGAAGAAAGGGCGCTCGGCGCCGAATGCCCCTTTAGATTAGCCTATCTTGCTCAAAGCGCCGGATTTCTTTAGATCCCCTTTGGGATCGCTGTTGATCCTATCTGGGGTAGGCTATAAAAGCGTTTTTTAGACTTTTTCATGACTCGCCTTAGCCTCTGTATGATCGTCCGCGACGAAGC
>JAYKIZ010000009.1:0-7315 GCA_035285965.1 Cyanobacteriota bacterium
CATCCCCAGAATCCAGACCCCAATCACCGGCGAAATTTTAATCTTGTCCTCCTCCGGGGTGTCTTCCGTTTGGAGCCAAAGTTTAAGCAATAAATAGAGGGTTAAAATCCAACCCATAACCGAGCCGACAATATAGGTGGCGCCGAGGAGATAAAAGCCGTAGGTCCAGATAATGCCATACCAGACGAGGCGCTCGGGGAAATTTTCTGGCTGGGGTTTATCGGTCGTCGGCGCCATCCCTATCTCCTCCCGCTGTTCTAAAAGTTAAACAAAGACTTGAGACGTTCCTGCACCCAGGTCATCAAACCCGTTTCCGCTTCCGCCTCGCAAATCAATCCCTTATCAATTAACTCTTGTTTCCGGCGCCCCAGTTCCTCTTGGTGGCGCTCCAGCGCCTGGAGCAGATCCGCCTGAAAGTCCGGGTGTCGGCGTAGGAGGCGCTCCAGATGCTCCTGACGGATAGAGAAAAGAAGGGTTTTTTCCAAAGCCCGAACGCTAGCGCTGCGGGGGGTTCCGAGTAATAAAGCCAACTCTCCAAAGACCTCCCCCGGCGCTAACTCCCGCAGAACTCGATTTAATTTTTCCGTATAAACCTCGACCCGACCGCTGAGGATAATATAAAGCGCGTCGCCGGGGTCGCACTCTCGAAATAAGACTTGCTGGGCGCTCAGGGTTTGCAGTTGTCCAATTTCGAGTAGTTGCCGCAACTCCAGTTCGTTGAGATCTTCAAAATAGGGAATAGATTGGAGGGTTTTAGCGAGGGAAATCTGGGGGGAAAGGGGTTTGGCCATCGGCGCTGCCGGCGCCGGCTCCCGTCCGAGAGCTTGAGCGATGGCTTCCGGATTTTTGAGCCAGAGATCCCGTTGCGGGAAGGCAATGGTAATTTCGTTTTGGCGACAATAATAGTCCACCAAAAATCTGAGAGAACTAAGGATTTGAAAACGGTCTCCGTAATCCGGTGAGCGAACCCAGACCCAAAGCTCAAAGATTAAAGCGTTGTCTCCAAACTCCGCGAAAATGACTTCGGCCCGGGGTTTTTGGAGAATTCTCTCGGCGCCGTAGGCCGCCAGCAATAAAGTTTCCGTCACCCGCACTGGATCGCTTCCATAGGCGACCCCTACGGTTAAAGTCAGGCGCACAACTTCGGTTTCATAATAGTAGTTAATCACCTGACTTTCCATTAACTTGCTATTGGGAATAATCACCGAAGAGCCGTCAATGAGTTTAACCACTAGCGTCCGGGGAGAGACCTCCCGCACGTAACCTTTAACGTCCCCAAATTCTACAAAATCGCCAATTTTTACCTTACGCTCCACCAGCAAGGTAAAGCCGCTGACTAAATTACGGGTCAGATCCTGTAAACCTAAACCAATCCCAAAGCCTAGGGCGCCGCCCAATACTGCCAAGGAAGAAAGATTAACCCCGGAAGTTTGTAAAACAATCAGGAAAATCAAAAAACCGGCGCTGTAACTGACGGCGTTGGCGACAATAGCCCGCACCCCTTTTTCGAGGATAAAGCCCGTCAGCAGGCGCTTTTTTAGGAACTCGTTAAAGTAATAGGTGAGAACATAAATGAGCAGAAGATACAGCAACGTCTGGAGCAGGGCGCCCAAGGACAAATGGGAACTTCCCAACTCAAAGCGAATGGAGCTAAAAATTTCCCGAATTTGTCTCAACCCGTTGTTTAAATCTATGCCCATCTGATAACTGGTACCGGGTAAAGGATTGCTGAAGCTAGGGAACCAGAATGGTTTTGACGCCTAGACCCTGTAAATTTTGGGCAATTTCCCGGGCGTTAGCCTGGTCGCTAAAGCGCCCCACTTGCAAGGCCCGTCTGCCCTGGTAAGCGGTGCCAAAGGCGTCGGGAAAAATCGCCCGGATTTGTTGTTCCTGAACCGGATTACTGACCAGCGCCAAAACTCGCAGGGTGGCCGTGGAAGGGGCGGAGGGCGCGGAATTATAGGGACGAGCGCCGGAAGGGAAGGGCGTCGGCGCGATTTCTGAAACTCCGGGAGGAAGGGGCGCGAAGGAATTAATGGCTCTGCTGGGCAGAGGCGTCGGCGCAACGGGCTGTCCTAAAGTGTCCGGGGTAATTTGCAGATTCAAGGGCGGCGGATTGAAACGTCCGGGGGGCGGGGTTGGGTTGGGCGCGACGGGGGGCGGGGGCAGGAGTTGAGCCTGAGCGGGGAGGGCGGCGCTGAGAAGGAGGGCGAGGCTGAGGAGGGGGTTGCGGGTCATGGGTGGAGGGGGGAGCGGGGAGGGAAGGGAGGAGGGGGAGGAACGGGGAGAGATTTTAGCGTTTGTTTACGCTCTATAGCGGTATTCTCTCGGGTCAGAGACAGATCGAGGGCTGAGCGTAGTCGAAGCCCGTACCTCACAAGTCTGCAAACCGTTATAACCCCTAATCGACAAGGGTTTTGGTTTGGATCAATTCAATTTTGTAGCCGTTGGGATCTTCGACAAAGGCGATGACGGTGGCGCCGTGTTTCATGGGGCCGGGTTCCCGAATGACTTTGCCGCCCCGTTGTTTAATCCGCTCGCAAGCGCCGTAAATGTCGTCCACCCCGAGGGCGATGTGGCCGAAGGCGTTACCGAGGTCGTAGTTATCGACGCCCCAGTTGTGGGTAAGTTCAATCACGCATTGCTCCGATTCTTCGCCGTAGCCCACGAAGGCCAGGGTAAATTCGCCGCTGGGATAATCTTTTTTCCGCAGAAGGGTCATCCCCAGCACATCGCAGTAAAAGCCGAGGGAAGCGTCTAGGTCTTTGACCCGGAGCATGGTGTGGATGATTCGCATAGGACGGTTGGAGGGGTTAGGAAGGATTTTACCGCTAGGGGCCCAATGGCGTCCTTATTTTAACCAAAAGCAAAAAACCCGGCGGGAAGCCGGGCCTGTCAAGGGGAGATAAAAAATATGCTTGTAAATTTTGGCGATTAACTGGCGGCCAACTTAGGCGGCGCCGATGACCTAGGCCAGTAAGCCTAGGGTTTTGCCGTTGTTCTTGGCCAAACGAATTAATTCTTGGCGCTTTTTGGCGTCGACGCCGACCCAGTTGCAAAAGCGGGTGATGGTCTGGCAGTGAAGGGCGATGGCTTTGCCCCGCAGTTGGTTGAATTGACCTTGACCGATCTGCTGGCGAACCAAAACGACGACGGGGGCGAACATGGCGAAAACTCCTAGGGTGAAGGTGTGGGGGGAAGAGAGGCGGTTTCTTTAAGTTATGTAACGAATTGTAACAGTTCTGTAAAGAATTGTAAAGTTTACTTGACAAATAAATCCTGGCGACTCATATTGTCGCGGCTTATTTAGGGTCGGCGTTTCGGAGAGGGGCGGAAGACGCTAAGCTAGAAGGCTGTTGCCTCCGTTCTTTATCCCTTGGAATGAAAAATATTTTTAGCGACTTGCTGGCGCCCCAGGGTTCCGCCTATCCCCGTCAGGGAAAGAAACACCGGGGCATTGCCCTCAAGTCGGACCCGGAAATCGCCATCATGCGGCAGGCCGGCGCTATCGCTGGAACAGTGCTGGCGGAAGTGCGGGCCCTGGCCCAACCGGGAGTGACCACCGGGGAACTAGACCGCTACGCCGAGGCTCGGATTCGGGAACTGGGCGCCGCTCCCAGTTTCAAGGGCTACCGCGGTTTTCCCGCTTCCCTCTGCGTTTCTATTAACGCCGAAGCCGTCCACGGCGTTCCCAACCGGCGCCGACAACTCCGCTCCGGGGATCTGCTCAAGGTGGATACCGGCGCCTATTTCCAGGGCTATCATGGCGACTCCTGTATTACTATCGCCGTGGGGCAGATTTCCGCCAAGGCCCGGCGCTTGATGGAGGCGGCGGAGGCGGCGCTGTACCAAGGCATTGAACAGGTGAAGCCGGGGAATCGGCTGATGGATATCGCCGGCGCTATTGAAGATTACGTCAAACCCTTGGGCTACAGCATTGTGCAGGACTTTACCGGCCACGGCGTGGGGCGGGAACTCCACGAAGACCCCCATGTGTTTAACGTCCGCACCCGAGATCTGCCCAACGTTCAACTGAAAGCGGGGATGACCCTAGCTATTGAACCCATTGTTAACGCCGGCTCCCGCTTTACCCGCACCCTCAAGGACCGCTGGACGGTGGTCACTTTGGATAACGCCCTCTCGGCCCAGTTTGAGCACACGGTTTTAGTCACCCCCACGGGTTACGAAATTCTCACTTATCCCGACCCGGCTCGTTTACGCTCCCCGGAAAAAATCAAGCGCCCAACGTTAAAGACGTAACCACGGTGCCGCAACGCTCCCCGTAGGCGGAAATTTGAATCGGAGCTCCCTGGGGGCCTTGAATCACCCATTCCAGATGGCGCCGATAGTCGGAGCCGTCCGCTAGAGATTCGTAGAACTTGTTGGAGCGCCCCTCTAAATGGGGCAGATCCTGATGGAGATGGCCGGAGATGAGTTTGGCTCCCGGCGCTAGGCTGAGGCTCACTTCGATGGGCCGCACCGCTTTTCGTTCCAAAGCCTTTTTACTCGTATAGGTAGGCAGAAAACCCTGATTTTCCCACTGAACCACCAGGTGGTAAATATCGCCGCCCTGGGGCGTTAAACGAACCTGGGACAGCGCCAACCGGGGAGACAGCAACGCCAAGTTAATGGCCAGACGGGCCTGCTTTTCGCAAATCTCCGGTAAATACTGAGCCGGCGCGTTTTGCCAAACCGCCTTTTCCTGCCAACCGCCGATTTCCACCGGCCCCAGTTGGGGATGCTCAAAGGGCCGCCAGGGGATAAAGCCCCGCCCTTGCAATTCCTCGTCGTTCCAACGGAGCAGTTGGTAGTCGTCCTCCGGCGCATGCCAGCGGAACCACTGGATAAAATCGTTCTTTTTAATCCCCGCCTGGGTCGGCGCATCCCACAATTCTACGGTGAAACCGTACCAGCCGTAGTGGTCGTAGCCGTAGTCGTCCATGACCCCGTAGCAAACTTCCTTGGGATGGTAGCGAAAATCGTGGTAGGAGGAAATGCAGGGATAACCGGTGTGGCGGGTAGCCTTTTCCCCCAGAAGTTTGTAAATCTCCAAATCCTCCGTGGGGAAATGCTCGTCCGGGTGGGTGCTGTAGGGGCGAATGAAGACCGCCGAATAGGTGTGGTAGCTCAAAAAGCCGTTAATGTTGCGGTTTTCTTGCCAAAATTCCGCCTCCGCTCGGGTTTCCGGCTCGGAAAAAGGAAAATCCCCCGCGCCCTGCTGTTGGTTTTCCGGCGCCCAGAGGTGGGGATAGTTACGATTAAAGTCCATGCCTTCCAAGGTCGGCGCCATCCCAAAGCCGTAGCCGTCGTAGTTGCGAATCAAGCCCTCCGGCAGAAGGGTGTAATACTCGCCGCCAAACTCCTCCGGCTCCCGGCGGATCATGACCCGGGAATCTTGCTCGGAAATTTTCCAAGCGCCGCAATCGTCCCGGAGCCGCATGTGTAGGATTAAACCGTCGCCGTTGACGTCTTCCGGGTAGAGACCGTCCCGCTCTTCCGGGTAGGGGTAGGGGCGGACGCTGGAGCGCAGACGGTAGGGGGTGGTCAGGTATTTTTCGGCGCCGTCCACGGCCAGACGGGGCAGGATATAAACGGTGTGATGGTCTAACAGTTGGGTAATTTGGGGATCGGCGCCGTATTGGGTCACTAATTTATGGAGTAAATAGAGGGCCACGGCGGAGCCGGTGACTTCCCCTGCGTGGGTGTTGGCGTCCACCCAATAGCCCGGCTTCTTCAGCGCCGCTCCGGTGGCTTGGTGGGTGACCGCCATTACCCAAATATCCCGGCCTTCGTAGCTCTGGCCAATAACTCGGCGCTCTAGCAGATGGGGATAGGCCTTCAGGCAGGCGTCTAAAAACTCGGCGATTTCCCCGTAGGTTAGGTAATGGCTAAAGTCAAAGGCGAGAACGGTCATGGGCGGTGGGGCTAGGTCAGTAGAGAAAGGAACCGACAGAGCTTTTTAGTATAGAGCCGAGACCGGGAAACAGGACTAAACAATATTGCTAACGCTTGAAGATCGCCCAGGTTTTGGTCAGGCCCATTCAATTCCGAGGCGCGCCACCATAACAAGAGCGCTTTATGGGGGGTACGGCAGTCGAGAGATTTACGGCGGCGATCAAGGTGTGTTACGGCTACGCCGAACACACCCTACCGATGAGATCTAGGCCTTGGCGGCTTGGCGCTCCTTGGCTTCCTTAATCACCTGCTCCGCCACGTTGCCGGGACAGGGAGCGTAGTGGGAAAAGCTCATGGAGAACTGCCCCCGCCCGGAGGTCATGGTGCGCAGATCGCCGATGTAGCCAAACATTTCGCTCAGGGGCACGTCCGCCTTAATGCGAGCGCCGATGGAGCCGGTTTCCTGGGATTTGATCATGCCCCGGCGCCGGTTGAGGTCGCCGATGACGTCGCCCATGTAATCGTCGGGGGTAAAAACGTCCACGTTCATGATCGGTTCCAACAGTTGGGGCCCCGCCTTGGGCACCGTTTGCCGGTAGGCCGCCTGGGCGGCGATTTCAAAAGCGATGGCGGAGGAGTCCACCGGGTGGAAACCGCCGTCGGTGAGGGTCACTTTCAGATCCACGCAGGGATAGCCCGCCAGCAGACCTTTAACGATGCTCCGCTCAAAGCCCTTTTGCACCGCGGGCCAGTATTCCCGCGGCACGTTGCCGCCGGTGACCTTGGATTCAAACTGGAAGCCCGTGCCGGGTTCGCCGGGTTCGATGGTGTAGTCGATTTTGGCGTACTGACCGGAGCCGCCGGATTGTTTCTTGTGGACATAGCCGTCGTTGATGGCCTTGGTGATGGATTCCCGGTAGGCCACCTGGGGTTTGCCCACCTCCACTTCCACGCCGTGGGTGCGCTTAAGGATATCAACCTTAATATCGAGGTGCAGTTCGCCCATCCCTTTAATGATGGTTTCGCCGCTCTCTTCGTCGGTCTCCACATGGAAGGAGGGGTCTTCCTGCACCATTTTGCTCAGAGCCATGCCCATTTTTTCGTCCATCCCTTTTTTCTTCGGCGCGATGGCGATGGAGATCACCGGCTCGGGGAAAACCATCGGCTCTAGGGTGGCGGGATTTTTAGGGTCGCAGAGGGTGTGACCGGTTTGGACGTTCTTCATCCCCACAATAGCCACAATGTCCCCCGCCTGGGCGGATTCAATTTCTTCTCGGGAGTCGGCGTGCATTTCCACCAAACGCCCAATCCGTTCCGTTTTACCGGTGGCGGTGTTGAGCACGGAGTCCCCTTTGGCGATTTTGCCGGAGTAAATCCGGGTAAAGGTGAGGGCGCCGAAGCGGTCGTCCATAATTTTGAA
>JAYKIZ010000010.1:0-4010 GCA_035285965.1 Cyanobacteriota bacterium
CGTATTTACCTGATGAACGCCATTAATCAGGGAACGGCGGCGCTGGCGCCGACCACCAGCCAACACTTTGACACCTGTTTGGGATGCCTGGCCTGTGTCAGCGCCTGTCCGTCGGGAGTGCAGTACGATCGTTTAATCGCCGCCACCCGGCCCCAAGTGGAGCGGAATGTGCCCCGGCCTCTGGGAGATAGGCTTTTAAGAAATCTCATTTTCCAACTCTTTCCTTACCCGGAACGCCTAGGAGTTTTATTACCCTTCTTTTGGATCTACCAAAATTCCGGTTTAGAAACAGCGGTTAAAAAAACAGGTTTATTCAACAAAGTTTTTCCCCGGTTGGGGGCCATGGCGGAGATTTTACCCAGGGTTCCCCCCCAGGCGCCGAAAGCTTTACCCGAGCGGATTCCCCCCCAGGGAGAGCGCCGTTATCGCGTGGGCATGGTTCTCGGTTGCGTCCAGCGTCTCTTTTTCGACGACGTCAACTCCGCGACGGCGCGGGTCTTAACGGCCAACGGGTGCGAAGTCTTTATTCCCCCTCAACAGGGCTGTTGCGCGGCCCTGCCGGCCCACCAGGGACAAACGGAGCAAGCTCAAGCGCTCGCTCGCCAGATGATCGATAGCTTTGAGCCGTTAGATCTAGATTACGTGGTTATCAACGCTGCTGGTTGCGGCCATACCCTGAAGGAATATGGGGAAATTCTGGCGGACGATCCCCTTTACCGGGAGAAAGCCGAGGCCTTTGCGGCCAAAGTGCGGGATATTCACGAATTTTTAGGGGAAACGGGCTTAACGGCGCCCCTAGCGCCGATTACGGAGGAGCCGGTAACGGTGGTTTATCAGGACGCCTGCCATCTCCTCCACGGTCAGAAAATCAGTCTCCAGCCCCGTCAGTTATTACGGCAAATCCCCGGCGTCGCCCTGAAAGAACCCCTCGACGCGGCGCTGTGTTGCGGCAGCGCCGGTATTTATAATCTTCTGCAACCGGAAGTGGCGGCGGAGTTGGGACAACAGAAGGTGAAAAATCTTCTCCAGACCGGCGCCGCCATCATCGCCTCCCCCAACCCTGGCTGTTCCCTGCAAATTCAAAAATACTTGCAAGCCCAGGGCCGCGACGTTATTCTCAAACACCCCATCCAACTCTTGGATTTAGCCCTACGGGGAGAAAAACTGGAAACCAAACCTCCGGCGCGAGCATCTTAAACAGATATCAGAGACCCGCTCTCCTCCCCCATGAGTAACGCCAACGACCTCGACTTCTCGGATTTTTTCCCCGATTCTGGCCAAACCCCCAGTCTAGCCGCAGAGTTAGCTCTATCCTGGGATGAGGACGGGGACGGGGAACTTGCGAATTTCTTCGACGACCTAACGGCGCTGGAGGCGGAGTCCCAGGGCGTCGCGCCGAGGAGGGAAACCGCTTCCCTTGCGCCGCCCCTCTGGCGGGAATATCAGGCCCTCAAAACTCAGGTGGCTTGTCTTCAAGAAACCCTAGAGGAAAAAGAGCGCCAACTCCGGGAACATCCCCCCGTCGTCGAAAGTGCTCCAGCCCCTCAGGAGGAGCTGTCCCAAGCGCTGGGAGACCTCCAACGCGCCCAGGAAGAGTCCCAACGACAACGCCTACAACTGGAGACCCTAGCCCAACAGTTGGACGAGGCCCAGCGTCAGAATCGTCGTCTGGAGCAAGAATGTAAGCAACTGGGCTGGGAGAATCAAAAACGGATTCAACAAATCCATGATTTAGAAATTCAACTTCAAGAGGAACAGGCGGCGCTGGCCCAGAGCCAACAGCGCCTAGAGGCGGCCCAAAGCGCCGCGGCGTTGAAGAGCCAGACCAGTTTCCCCCTCCAGCCGACCCGGAAACCCCGGAAACCCTTGGAGCTACCCCGTTTTATCCAGACGGTTAGGGGGCGTCCCTAGGCAAATCGGCGCCGTCCTTTAGAATAAAAAGGTTGTCGCCGTCATCCTTGAGCCTGTGCCCATGCCCCCCACCGAGCTAGACGCCCCTTCCCGGGAGACTTTTTTGGACGAATTCCCAGACGAAGTGGAAATGTCCCTCTTCGATCATCTAGAGGAACTGCGGCGCCGGATTTTTTACGCCCTTGGCGCGGTGGCGGTGGGAGTCGTTCTTTGTTTTTTGGCGGTAAAACCCCTCGTCCAGTTTTTGCAAGTTCCGGCGGGGACGGTCAAGTTTCTGCAACTAGCGCCGGGGGAATTTTTCTTTGTTTCCATCAAGGTGGCGGGCTATAGCGGCATTTTGCTGGCCAGTCCTTTTATTCTATATCAAATTATCCAGTTTGTTCTCCCCGGCTTAACCCGGCGCGAGCGCCGTTTGTTGGGGCCGGTGGTTTTGGGATCTGGAGCGCTCTTTTTCGGCGGCCTCTTCTTCGCCTATTACGCCCTGATCCCGGCGGCGCTGAAATTTTTCATTAACTACGGCGCCGATGTGGTAGAGCAGTTATGGTCTATCGATCGTTATTTTGAATTTGTCTTACTGTTAATGTTCAGCGTCGGGCTAGCCTTCCAAATTCCCATTTTGCAATTGATTTTGGGACAACTGGGCATCGTCTCCTCCGCTCAGATGCTCCGGGGGTGGCGCTTTGTCGTTCTCGGCGCCGTCATTTTAGGCGCGGTTCTCACTCCCTCCACCGATCCCGTCACCCAATCGCTTCTAGCCGGCGCTGTTCTTGGACTTTATTTTGGCGGCGTCGGTTTGGTGAAATTGGCGGGGAAATAATTCGCGTCGCCCCTGGCGGGAGGGTTTTCTTTCTCGGGTTGATCCGCCAGAATGCCCTTGGCGGTCAAGACCATACCGGCGATGACGGCGCCGTTTTGCAGGGCGGGTCAGACTCATCAGCGGCTTGCGGATTAGTGAGAGACGCATTTTGACCCTTCGGCTATGCTCAGGGTATCACTGCGCTCAGCGCTCGAATTAAATCCTTTAAATCGGTTCAATCCGCAACTCCGCTCACCATTGGCTGAGGGGTTTTTCCCCATCCCTCTTCCCACTTTTGAGCAAAGAGGGGCTTGACGATTTTACCCATTTGGAAACCCTGAGCGATGGCCGCCAACAACTGGGGCAACGTTTCCGGCTCCTTGAGAGTGGCGGATATCAAACTATTGGCGATTAACAGGGTGGCCAGGGGGTAGGGAAACTGGGGCAAATGAAACGCCTGTAGCCCAATCTCGCCGATGAAGGACGTGTCAAATGACCCTACACTACCTCAACAGTTATGTCTCCCCTGAAAATACCGGCACGGGTTGATGGCGCCGGGAGGAAAAGCGGATTATGAGTGTCAGTGTGTTGAAGATTGCAACTTGAGCGCTTAGCGAAAACGCCCCAACAAGCGCCGACTGAGAAGATGGACTTCAGCAGATTGACACTCGCTAAATTTAACGCCTGACCGTAGATTTTCTCACTCTAGATTGACTTAGTAATGACATCAGAGCTACGACGAACAGGACGGCGCCGGCGCTGAGAAATAAGCCCGTTAAACTCATCTCAAGCAACGCGCCAGAAATCCCTTGAGAGAAGGGATCAAGCGCTACCGAAGCGAACATCACAAGACTCATCATCCGCCCTTGCATCGCCGTCGCGGTTTCCCGTTGAAGCCAAGTGAGCGCTAATACTCCCACAATACCGCCGCCAATGCCCATAGAGAATAGAATCATTGCGGCGCTCCACGTCTGAAAAACAAAGCCAAGGGCCATGAGTCCTAATCCTAGAAAGCCCGCTAATAAAACTAGGGGGGTTTGGAGGCGCTGAACGCCCTCCAATCGACTGGCGATCCAGACTCCCGCTAAGGCTCCGATCCCGTAAGCGGCCTGCAAGCCGCCGAAGGTGACGGCGCTTCCCCCTAAACGAATAGTCACCAATTCCGCCACGCCAACCACGATGGGGCCGAGTACGGCAAAGTTAATCATGGCGATCAATAGCAAACTAGCCCGGATGCCGGGATGTTGGGCGGCGTAGGATAACCCGTCTCCGATGCTTTGGGCGAGGGTCTGGGATTTTAAGG
>JAYKIZ010000011.1:0-5399 GCA_035285965.1 Cyanobacteriota bacterium
GAACTCTACGACATTGTCGGCGACCGGGTTTTAGTCACCCTCAAAGGCGCTTGCGACTCCTGCGCTAGCCGCAATGAAACCCTCAAAGGCGCGATTGAAACCCGTCTGCGAGATTTGGTTTTACCCACCCTAGTAGTGGAGGCGGTTTGATCAGATAACAGATAACAGTTATCAGTTATCGGTTATCAGTTATAACCGTTGACAAGCGAGTTACGAAAGAGACCAACACCACCCCGTCAGGCTACGCCTGCCACCCCTCCAAGGGAGGGGAATTTATCGCCAACAAGTCATTGTTACGATTCCCCTCCTGTGGAGGGGGGCCCCAAAGGGGCGGGGTGGTCAATATCTTATAAATGAGCTTTTCACTCACTAACTGATAACTCTGAAAACCGCTTTTAAACCTGTGCTTTTAAAAGTAACTTAATTTTCTTTCTAAAAGTATTTTAAAGCACAGAATAAGTTCCCAAACAGCGCTATTCTTTAAGAATAGAAAGAGATCAGAAAAGAAAACCTTTCCCAGCTTTTAAGCCACTCCTCAATATGAATGCCCAAGCGCCGATGGAGCGCTCTCCCCCTCGGAGAAACTCTCCTAGTTAAGCCCGAACCGAAGCCTTCGGTTTCCTTTTCCCTTTTCCAATTCAACTTTTCCCAATTCAAATCTCAATTTTTCTGGAGAAAGATCATGAGCGACGAGCAAATCAGACAGATTGCCTTCTACGGCAAAGGCGGTATCGGTAAATCCACCACCTCCCAAAACACCATCGCCGGGATGGCGGAACTCGGACAACGGGTCATGATCGTGGGGTGCGACCCCAAGGCTGATTCCACCCGCCTCATGCTCCACAGCAAAGCCCAAACGACAGTGCTTCACCTAGCGGCTGAACTCGGCGCCGTGGAAGACGTGGAACTCGAACAAGTCCTCTTAACCGGTTACCGGGACGTGCGTTGCGTCGAATCCGGCGGGCCGGAACCCGGCGTGGGTTGCGCCGGTCGGGGCATCATCACCGCCATTAACTTCCTCGAAGAAAACGGCGCTTACGAAGATTTAGATTTCGTCTCCTACGACGTTCTTGGGGACGTGGTTTGCGGCGGGTTCGCCATGCCCATCCGGGAAGGTAAAGCTCAGGAAATCTACATCGTCACCTCCGGCGAAATGATGGCCATGTACGCGGCGAATAACATCGCTCGGGGCGTCCTCAAATACGCCCACTCCGGCGGCGTCCGTCTCGGCGGTTTAATCTGCAACAGCCGCAAGTGCGACCGGGAACTAGAGTTGATTGAAACCCTAGCGGCTCGCCTCAACACCCAAATGTTGCACTTTGTGCCCCGGGACAACATCGTTCAACACGCTGAACTGCGTCGGATGACGGTGATTGAGTACGCTCCCGACAGCCAACAGGCTGAGGAATATCGCACCCTAGCCAAGAAGATCATCGACAACAAAAACCTGACCATCCCGACTCCTATCTCGATGGACGAACTCGAAGATCTGCTGGTGGAATTCGGTATCCTCGGCGGCGAAGAAGAGTACCAAAAAGCTATCCAGGAAAGCGTCAAAGCGCCGGCGCTGGTCTAGCTCAAGAAAATACCCCCGCTCTCCATGCCGGAATTAGGCGGGGGTCTCATCAACTTTTCCAAATTCAAATCGCAATACGCAGGATTTTACCATGACTACTGCCACCTTACCCAATCCCCCCACCGTTGAGACGAACGAAGAGAAAAAGGCTCTGATTCAAGAGGTTCTGGAAGCTTATCCTGAAAAAGCGCAGAAGAAACGGGCCAAACACCTCAACGTCTATGAAGAAGGGAAATCCGACTGCGGCGTCAAATCCAATATTAAATCCGTGCCCGGTTCCATGACCACCCGGGGTTGCGCCTACGCTGGCTCGAAGGGCGTGGTCTGGGGGCCGATTAAAGACATGGTACACATCAGTCATGGCCCTGTGGGTTGCGGCTACTACTCTTGGTCTGGGCGCCGAAATTATTACATTGGCACCACCGGGGTTGACAGCTTCGGCACCATGCAATTTACCTCGGACTTTCAGGAACGGGACATTGTCTTTGGCGGAGATAAAAAACTCGCCAAACTGATTGAAGAAATTGAAGACCTCTTTCCCCTCAATCGGGGCGTTTCGGTGCAGTCAGAGTGTCCCATTGGCTTAATTGGGGACGACATCGAAGCGGTTTCCAAAAAAGCCAGTAAAGAAATCGGCAAACCGGTGGTTCCCGTTCGTTGCGAAGGGTTCCGGGGCGTTTCTCAATCCCTTGGGCACCACATCGCCAACGACGCGATTCGGGATTGGGTCTTCCCCCGAGCCGATAAAGCCAAAAAAGAGGGAACACTCGGTGTCGAAGCGGGCCCCTATGATATTGCCATTATCGGGGATTACAACATTGGCGGCGACGCTTGGTCGAGTCGGATTTTACTGGAAGAAATCGGCCTGCGAGTGGTAGCCCAATGGTCGGGAGACGGCACCTTTAACGAAATGATGCTCACCACCGGCGTCAAGTTAAATTTGGTTCACTGCTACCGCTCCATGAACTATATTACCCGCCACATGGAAGAAACCTACGGCATTCCTTGGCTGGAATATAACTTCTTTGGCCCCACCAAAATCGCCGAATCTCTGCGGGCCATCGCCGCTAAATTTGACGAAACGATTCAAGCCAACGCCGAAGCGGTCATCGCCAAATACGAAGCCCAATGTCAAGCGGTGATTGACAAATTCCGTCCCCGTTTGGAAGGGAAAACCGTCGCTCTAATGGTGGGCGGTCTCCGTCCCCGCCACGTTGTCCCCGCCTTCTACGATCTAGGCATGAAGCTGGTCGGCACCGGCTATGAGTTTGGTCACAACGACGACTACAAACGGACGACCAATTACGTCGAAGACGGCACTCTCATTTACGACGACGTTTCCGCCTACGAATTTGAGGAGTTTGTCAAAGCCTTGAAACCGGATCTGATCGCTTCGGGCATTAAGGAAAAATACGTCTTCCAAAAAATGGCCTTGCCCTTCCGCCAAATGCACTCTTGGGACTACTCTGGCCCCTACCACGGCTATGACGGTTTCGCTATCTTCGCGCGGGACATGGACTTGGCGCTAAACAGTCCGACTTGGGCCTTAATCGGCGCTCCCTGGAAGTAGAGATGGGAGATATGGGGGAAAGGGTCGCTTAACTTGGCGATAAAAGCCGCCCGATAGCGCCGTTTTCTCCAAGCCTTGGCAAAATTAGCGCAAACCGACCGAGAAGAGCGCCGGATTTGGTCAGTCAATGAGTATCTTTTCTCCCCCCCCTCCTCCCTTTCTTCTCCTTCTTTCAACATTCACCCTTACCAACAAACCGGAGTTTGAATCATGCCGCAAGATATACACGCTATCAAAGACCACGGGCAACTTTTCCATGATCCCGAATATCAGGAACTCTTTGCCAACAAAAAAGAATTTGAAGGTTGCCATCCCGAAACCGTTATCGCCGAGACCGGAGAATGGACGAAAACCTGGGAATACCGGGAGAAAAACTTCGCTCGGGAAGCTCTGACCATTAATCCCGCCAAAGCCTGTCAACCCCTCGGCGCTATTTTAGCCGCGGTGGGTTTTGAAAAAACCCTCCCCTTTGTCCACGGTTCCCAGGGTTGCGTCGCCTACTTCCGCAGTCATTTCACTCGCCATTTCAAAGAACCGTTCTCGGCGGTTTCTTCCTCGATGACGGAAGACGCGGCGGTCTTTGGCGGCTTAAATAATATGGTAGAGGGCTTAGCAACCTCCTATAACTTGTACAATCCAAAAATGATTGCGGTCTGCACCACCTGCATGGCGGAAGTCATTGGCGACGACCTGCAAGCTTTTACGAAAACCGCTAAGGAAAAAGGCTCTGTTCCCCAAGAGTTTCCCCTTCCTTTCGCCCATACTCCGAGCTTTATTGGCTCCCATATTACGGGTTATGACAATATGCTCAAGGGGATTTTAAGCAACTTAACGGAAGGCAAAAAAACGGAGACCAAAAACGGAAAAATTAACTTTATTCCCGGTTTTGAAACCTATATTGGCAACCTACGGGAAGTCAAGCGCCTAGCGGAGGTCATGGGAGTGAATTACACCCTTTTAGCGGATAACTCCGATTATCTGGATTCTCCCAACAACGGCACCTACACGATGTACCCCGGCGGCACGCCCTTAGAGGTGGCGGCGGATTCCGTCAACGCCGAAGCCACCATCGCTTTCCAAGCCTACGCCACCGTTAAAACGCGGGAGTATATCGAAAAAGACTGGCAACAACCGACCGCGGTTTGTCGTCCGGTCGGCATTCGCGGCACCGATGAGTTTTTGATTAAATTATCGGCGCTGACGGGGCAACCGATTCCCCAGGAATTAGAAGACGAGCGAGGCCGGGCGGTGGACGCCTTAACGGATTCCCAGGCTTGGCTCCACGGCAAACGGATCGCGCTCTACGGAGATCCCGATTTGGTGATTGGTTTAACCCAATTCCTCCTCGAAGTCGGCGCCGAACCCATTCACATTTTAGTTTCTAACAGCAACCCCGCTTTTGAAACCGAACTGCGCGCGCTACTGGATAGCAGTCCCTTCGGCGCTAACGCCACCATTTGGGGCGGCAAAGACCTCTGGCATCTGCGTTCTTTGCTCTTCACCGAGCCGGTAGATTTGTTGATTGGCAACTCCTACGGGAAATACCTCTGGCGGGATACGAAAGTGCCCTTTGTGCGCATTGGCTATCCTATCTTTGACCGCCATCACCTCCACCGCTACGCCACCTATGGCTATCAAGGGACGATTAATCTCTTGAACTGGATTGTCAACACGATTCTGGATGAGTTGGATCGCAACAGTAATATTCCGTCGAAAACGGATATTTCCTACGATTTGATTCGTTAAGTCCAAGGGAAATAGAGAATAGATTATTCAATTAACATAGCGATATTCTAAGTCTTGAAGTCCGGGCTTCGGCTACGCTCAGCCCTCAAAGCGCTCCTCAATTCATCGAATATCGCTATTCTCTCTACTTCCCAATCCCTAATTCCCAACCCCTTCTTAGCCGAGTAAAGACCATGCAAACCATCCGCATTAACGACACGACTCTCCGGGATGGGGAACAGGCCGCTGGCGTCGCCTTTACCCTAGAGGAAAAAATAGCCATCGCGGCGCTCCTCGATTCTATGGGCGTGCAGGAGTTGGAAGTTGGTATTCCCGCTATGGGAGCGCCGGAACAGGAAGCCATCAGCGCCATTCATCGCTTGGGCTTAAAAGCCGACCTGATTGGTTGGAATCGGGCGGTGCGGGCCGATGTGGCGCACTCTTTATCCTGCGGTCTGCAACGGGCCCATATTTCGATTCCCGTTTCTCCGATTCAAATTGAGGTCAAGTTTCAGGGAGACATTGCCA
>JAYKIZ010000012.1:0-17452 GCA_035285965.1 Cyanobacteriota bacterium
GAATCCGCTCTTCCTTGGCGCTGGGGCTGGTTTTGGTGGTGGCCATCTGTTGGGTGCGGGTACAGTAGAAAGCGTGCTCGAATTTCATCGGCACGATCCCCAACTCCTCCGGCTTAAACTCGTCAAAGATATACTGGGCGTCGTAGGTGCCGTAGTAGTCTCCGACTCCGGCGTGGTCCCGTCCGACAATAAAGTGGGTGCAACCGTAATTTTTGCGAATCAGGGCGTGGAAAATCGCTTCCCTGGGCCCCGCGTAGCGCATGGCAGAGGGGTTAATGGCTAAAATCACCCGGTCCTGGGGAAAATAGCGCTCCATCATAATTTCGTAACAGCGCATCCGCACGTCCGCGGGAATATCGTCTTCTTTCGTGGCGCCGACCAGGGGATGGAGAAAGAGTCCGTCCACCACTTCCAAGGCGCATTTTTGAATATATTCATGGGCCCGGTGGATGGGGTTGCGGGTCTGGAAGCCCACCACGGTTTTCCAGCCGTTGTCCTGAAAGTGTTGACGGGAAACGGCGGGGTCGATTTGGTATTTGGGAAAGAGGGGATGGGGACGGCGCTCTAGGAGCCAAATGGGACCGGCAAGGTTAATGGGCCCTTGCTCGTAGACCACCTTCACGCCGGGATGCTTTTCGTCGTCGGTGCGATAAACGTTAACGGCCTCGTGGGCTTTGTTGTAGCGGTACTTCTGGGTCAGTTCCAGAACCCCCATAAAGTTCCCCTCGGGATCGTCCAGGCGAACCCATCCCCCCTCCTTTAAGGGTTCCGCAACCTCTTCGCTAACGGATAACGTCACCGGCACGGCCCAGGGCAGACCGCTGGTCAGATACATTTCCTCCACTACCCGTTCGTAGTCGTCCTGCTCCATAAAGCCCTTGAGGGGGCTAAAACCGCCGATGGCGATCATCACCAAATCGGAAGCGGCCCGCTCGTCTAGACGCACCCGCGGCAGGCGCTCGCCCTGGGCTTCAAATTCCGCCCGTTCCGAAGGCGTGGCGATACGGTTAATCAGTTGGCCGCCGTGGGGGGCGATACCGGGGGGGGGGGTAATCATAGGAAAAATTTCTGTAGCGATAGCAACCCGCAAGGTCGGTGTTCATTCTATCAAAACATTGTTAGTAGCGAATGCGGGGATCAATATAGGCGTTGATCAAATCAATCAGTAAACTGGCCGCCACCACAATCGCGCCGAAAAAAATCATCAAGCCCTGCACCGTGGGGTAGTCCCGCAGAGAAATGGCTTCGTAGAGGCGATTCCCCAGACCGGGCCAGGAAAAGGTCACTTCCGTTAAGACGGCGCCGCCCAGGAGGGAGGCAAAGGTTAAGCCCAGCACCGTAATCACCGGAATCAAGGCGTTCTTGAAGGCATGGGCCCAGAGGATGCGACCTTCGGGAATTCCCCTAGCTCGGGCCGCTTCCACATAGTCGGCCTTGAGGGTTTGTTGTAGGTTGACTCGAACCAGGCGCTCGAAAATACCGCTCAGTAATAAACCGAGGGTAAAACAGGGCAGAGCTAAATAGTACAGCGCCGTGAAAAACTGGGGTAAATCGCCCGCTAATAAACTATCGAGGGTGTAAAGCCCCGTCCAGCCCTGGGGCGGCTCGGCGCCGAGGGGAAAGCGGGTTCCGAGGGGAAACCATTTTAGAGCCACGGCGAAGATTAACTGCATAATCATCCCGGCCCAAAAAATAGGCAAGGAATAGGTGACGATGCCGAATATCCGTCCCCCCGCGTCCACGGCGCCGCCGGAGCGGGTCGCCGCCAAGGCTCCGAGACTGACGCCAATGACGACGGCGATTAATAAACCATAGAAAGCCAGTTCCGCCGTGGCGGGGAAATGGGTCTGAATCACCTCCCAAACTGGAGTCCCTTTGCTGGTGATGGATTGACCGAGGTTAAATTGTAGTAATTGCCCTAAATAATTCCAATACTGTCCCCAGAGAGATTGATCCAAGCCTAATTGTTCTCTCATAGCGGCCTTGGCCGCCTCCGGCGCTCGATTTCCCAAGATGGCGTCCACGGGATCGCCGGGGGTGGCCCGCAGGAGCAGGAACACCAAAGTCACAATCGTCCAAATCATCAACGGCGCCAGGAGGAGGCGAGCGAGGAGGTAGTATTGCAGAGCTTTAAGGCGGGACATTTCAGTTATCAGTGATCAGTCGTCGGGGTTGAGCCGACTGGGTTGAATTTGGAGTATACTGTCCTGAGGCCTCTTGGCAAGAACACTCTGAAGACCGGCGCTATTGACTCTGAGACGCTCTTCTAGGGTTTGAGTTTTTGTAAAAGCGGGGCGATGTCGGGGTCGTAAATGCGGAGATAGTTCCAATAATTGCCAAAGACCGACTCCACATAGCCCTTGGTTTCCGCGAAAGGAATTTGCTCCACAAACCAATCCGGGTCTTGGCCTTCAAATTGAGACAGCCATTTGGAGACGTTGCCGGGGCCGGCGTTGTAACTCGCCACCGCTAGGGCGGAATTATTTTTATAGGTGTCGTGGGTGTGGTCAAAGTACCAGGTGCCCATATTAACGTTATCTTCGGGGTCGGTGAGGGCGTAGTCCTTGAGGTCGATCTGAGGGGCGATCCACTCCGCCGTGCTGGGCATCACCTGCATTAATCCCGTAGCGCCGACGGGGGAACGAATCTCTTTTTCAAAGCGGGATTCCTGCCGGATCAGCGCCGTTACCAGGAAGGGGTTCAAATTACGTTTTTTCGACCACTCAAAGATCAATTCTTGGTAGGGGAAAGGAAAAAGCGCCTGCCAATACTCTGGGGTCTGGCGGAGCGCTTGCCAAGCTTCTTTCTGCTTCGGATCACTGGTATTGCGGAGGTTCAAAACCTGGTTAATCCCCTGGAGATATTCCCCGGCTTGCAGTTTCAGCAGAGCTTCTGTGTATTTTTGCTCGACGGTTAACTCGTCTTGAGCGCCGGTCTCTCCGGCGAAAACAGCCCGGGCTTCCGGGTCTTGCCCCAGACGGTAGAGTTCTTTAAATAAATCGGAACCGGCGGGAGGAACGGGACGCTCTGGGGGTAGGGTGACCGGGGGATTCAGCGCCCGCACGGAATTGAAGTCTCCCACGGGCCAACCGAGGAGAACCGCGGAGCGCCAAGCGTAGTAGGACTGGGGATAACGGGCGATGACGTTTTTAAAGGCCGCGGTGGCGTCTTCTAGGCGGTTTAACTGTTGGGCCCATTTGCCAATCCAAAAAATCGCCTTCGGCGCCGGATCGCTGTTGGGGTTTTGGTTGGCGATCTCCTCGGCCCACTTCCAAGCTTCCGTCACCTTGCCGGCCTTGGCGGCTTGACTGGCCCGGCGCCAACGCAATTGGGCGGCTTCCTCGGAATCGGAGTATTTCTCTAGGAGGGTTTGACGGGCCGCGTTAGCTTGAGTCGGGTCGCTTTTATCCAGCAGTTTGGCTTTTTGGGCCAGCGCCTCCGGCGCCTGGGCGGGAAAACGAGCGACGATTTGGTCGAGGTAGGCGACGGCCTCCGCCGGAGGAACGAGGGTGGCTAAACGTTTCAGCGCCAGCGCCGTTTCTTCCGAGTCGGAATAGGTTTGGATTAATTTGCGGTAATTGGCGATAGCTTCCGGTTTAAGTTGAGCTAGGTGTTGGGAGCGGGCTAACCGGTAAAGATTTTGGGGATTGGTCGGCGCCTGGGCGTAAGCCTGAGCCGCCTGGGGGAAATCGTTAGCGTTCCAAAAACCGTCGCCGATGGCGGTCCAGACCTCGGGAGTCAAATTAGCCGGGGGGTTAGCCAAAAGCTTCTCCCGCAGGGGCGCCGAGCGGGGGTCTGTCGGCGCTTTCACTAAAATTTGCCCCATTAACTCCGAGGACTCGGGGTCTCGCTCCAGCTTTTGATGGAGAATATCTAGGGCCCGGGGGTGATGAGGGTGTTTGGCCAGCGCCTGCTCCCAATACTGGCTGTCGGTTTTGCCCAGGAGATTCAGCGCCTCCGCGGCGGCGGGAGAATCGGGATATTTTTGGATTAGTTCTTCCCAGGTTTCCTTAGCTCGGATATTTTCATTGGAGAGTTCGTAACCTCGGCCCCGTTTCAGGAGAATATAGGGCGCCATCGTTGGATAATCGATTTCCAGGTTTTCTAGAAGCCGCACCGCCGGGCCCCCTTCAAATTGCTTAAGCAGATCCGTCGCTAGTAAAAATCTGGCCCGGCTCCGGTCTAGGCTGGGTTGGCTCTGCTCCGCTAGGGTTTTGAGTCGCTCCGCCCGCTCTTTGGCAAGAGTATCGACCAGTTTTAGCGCCGCCGAGGGTTGATTTTGCTCCGCTTCATAGCGCCGATGTTGCTCTTGGGTCTGCCATTGCGTCCAACCCCGCCAAGCCAAGGGCGTTAACAGAGTGCCGCCCCCTAACACCAAGGCGACCACCAAAAGCCAGCCGGGCCAAGAGCGGCGCCGCCGGGGTTCCGGCTCCGATTCCGCTAACGCCTCCGGCGCTGGCGGAGGTAGAAATTCTTCCGCAACCGTCACCTGGGGAATAGTCAACGGGGGGAGAGTCGGCAAACTGGGCTGGAGCGGCGCCGGCGACTCGGAAGTCTTGGCGTTGAGGAGATCGGGACGGTCTTGGCTCATGCTGGAGGAGGAGACGAGGGGCGAAAAGCTCTTAGGTCTAGACGCTAGGGAGATTCCATGAGTGCCGGGAACACCTAGAGTTCAGGCGGAAATCGTTAGATTGAGCCGCTAATAAAAAACCTAGCCGGAGCTAGGAAAAAGAAATAGAACCCGTTGCCGGGGAAATTTAGACGGAAACGCCAGCGGCCTGCAAACGAGCCCGAGCCTTTTTCACGGCCAGACCGGCTTGAATTTGCTTGGGCTTGTCGCCGCTCCGGTTGGCTTCTTCCAATTTGCTTTGAGCTTGAGCGTAGTCTTGACGGGCGGCGTCGGCGTTAATGGCGGAACCCAGTTCGGCAGAGTTCACCAGAACTTTAACTTCGTTATTTTCCACCTCGGCAAAACCTCCCATGATGGCGATATTTTGCCAATCCTTGCCGGGACGCACCCGCATCACTCCGGTATCCAGCGCCGTGAGCAAAGGGGCGTGGTTGCTGAGAATGCCAAGCTGGCCAGTGGTGCTGGGCAGAATAACTTCCTGGACTTGGTCGTCCCAAACCACTTTATCGGGGGTGATTACCCTTACCGTTAATGTCATAGTGTCCTTAAAATTCTGAGGGTCAATGTTCCTAGACAGTCGGGGGGAAGGCGGGTTACAAACCTTCCCCGGTAGCCGTTAATTAACCTTTCAGTTTTTCGGCTTTGGCTTTGGCTTCGTCGATGTTGCCCACCAGATAGAAGGCCTGCTCCGGCAGAGAATCCAGTTCCCCGGCCAGAATCATTTTGAAGCCCTTGATGGTGTCTTCCAGGGTGACGTATTTACCGGGAGAGCCGGTAAAGACTTCCGCCACGAAGAAGGGCTGGGACAAGAAGCGCTCGATTTTGCGGGCCCGGTCCACCGTCAGACGGTCTTCTTCGGAGAGTTCGTCCAGACCGAGAATGGCGATGATGTCCTGAAGCTCTTTGTAACGCTGGAGGGTGGATTGCACAGCCCGGGCGGTGTTGTAGTGGTCTTCGCCGACGATGGAGGGCTGGAGCATGGTGCTGGTGGAATCCAGGGGGTCCACCGCCGGGTAAATCCCTTTGGCGGCTAAGCCCCGAGAGAGCACGGTGGTGCCGTCCAGGTGAGCGAAGGTGGTGGCCGGCGCCGGGTCGGTGAGGTCGTCCGCAGGGACGTAAACCGCTTGGATGGAGGTAATGGAGCCTTCTTTAGTAGAAGTAATCCGCTCTTGCAGATCCCCCACGTCGGTGCCTAGGGTCGGCTGATAACCCACCGCGGAAGGCATCCGACCGAGGAGCGCCGAAACTTCGGAGCCGGCTTGAACGAAGCGGAAAATATTGTCGATGAAGAGCAACACGTCTTGCTTATTGACGTCCCGGAAATATTCCGCCATGGTCAGCGCCGTTAAGCCTACCCGCATCCGCGCTCCGGGGGGTTCGTTCATCTGCCCATAAACTAGAGCGATTTTGGAGTCTTCCGGGTTATCGGCGTTGATCACCTTGGACTCGATCATTTCGTTGTAGAGGTCGTTCCCTTCCCGGGTGCGTTCCCCCACGCCGCCGAAGACGGAGACGCCGCCGTGTTGGATGGCGATGTTGTTGATCAATTCCATCATGATCACGGTCTTACCCACCCCGGCGCCGCCGAAGAGGCCGATTTTGCCGCCCTGACGGTAGGGGGTCAGCAGGTCGATCACCTTGATGCCGGTTTCAAAAACCTTGGGTTTTGTTTCTAGATCGGTCAGCTTGGGCGCCGGACGGTGAATGGGGAAGGTTTCGTTAACGGTGACGGGGCCTTTTTCGTCCACCGGCTCGCCGAGAACGTTGAAGATCCGCCCCAGGGTGGTTTTGCCCACGGGGACGCTGATGGGGGAGCCGGTATCGACAATGTCCATGCCCCGCACCAGCCCGTCGGTAGTGCTCATAGCCACCGCCCGAACCTGGTTATCCCCGAGAAGCTGTTGCACCTCGCAGGTCACCGAGACGTCCTGACCGGCGGAGTTTTTGCCCTGAACTTTGAGGGCGTTATAGATCCGGGGCAATTTACCGCTGGGGAAACGGGCGTCGACAACGGGGCCGATCACCTGGGTAATTTTGCCAACATTCGTTGCTTCTTGTACGGCTACCATGCTGAATCGTCTAGGAATTTTGTTTATAGAGAGACTCTAGTATTAGTCCAGTGGGGGACTAATGTTAAAGTTTAGTCAAATTTGCCACCCCTTAGAGTAGCGCCTTTGGGGCCGCTCAGGGCGGGGATCGAGAAGCGCCGCCGGGATTGGACGGCGCCGGGGGATAGCGGGATGTTGGGCGGCCCAGCGATCGGTAGTCTATACTGGGTTAGGGAATTCTGATTAAACGATTTTAGCTATGGCGCAAGCTCAGGAACCGAACGACAAAAATCATGAACTGGAGCGACAATTAAGGAGTCTTAATCGGCGCGTGGAGCGTCTGGAAGATACTCAAGTAACGGCAAGAGAGCTAAACAGAGGTTTTGATCGGGTTTATGAAGAAATTGATCATCTTGAAGATAAAGTTGATCGGCTTCAATCAGACTTTGAAGGGTTTCGTGATGAAATGAATCAAAAATTAGATACGATTTTACGACATCTGACAGGCGTTAATTGAACAGCGATCACTCTTTTTTATCCCAGTTTAAGGCTGGGAACGCTTAAGAATCCCAAAGAAATTTACTGGGGAGAAAAGCTAGACCGAGTCCCAATAGCGCCAAGCCGCGGCCGCTAGGGTAACGACGCCGGTGTAAATGGCCCGCTCGTCCGCCTCAAATTGGGGATGGTGAAGGGGGGGATTATACCGGTCGCGAAAGCCGACCCCCAGACGAAACATGGCGCCGGGGGCGTGTTGAAGGTAAAGGGCGAAATCCTCGGCGCCGAGGGACGGTTCGGGAATAATTTCCACTCGCTCATTTCCCCAAGCCTCTCGACTGACCTCTTCCAATAATTTTGTCAATCGGGGATCGTTTTGCACCGAAGGCACCCCCCGACGGTAGTTCATCTCATACTGAGCGCCGTAGGCGCCGCAGATGTGGGCCACAATTCCCTCGATCCACTGGGGCAGTTGGGCGTGGGTCTCCGGGTGGAGGGAGCGGACGGTGCCCGCTAGGCGCGCCTGATCGGCGATCACGTTCGGCGCTCGACCGCCGCTCATTTGACCAATGGTGAGCACAAGAGGACGGAGGGGGTTTTGGGTGCGGCTGATGGCCTGCTGGAGCGCCGTAATCACCTGGGCCGCGATCCAAATGGCGTCCACCGCTTCGTGGGGGCGAGCGCCGTGACCCGATTCCCCCTGGATAAAAATTTCCAAATCGTCCGCGGCGGCGGTCAAAGCGCCGTAGCGAATGCCCACCGTTTCCGCTGCGATGGAGGGAAAAACATGGACGCCCAGGACGGCGCCGACATCTCCCATGACGCCGTCTTGAATCATCCAACTGGCGCCCTGGGCGATTTCCTCCGCCGGTTGAAAAAGGAAACGAACCTTGCCCGCGGGAGGTTGGGGCAGTTGAGAGAGAACCATAGCCGTCCCCAAGCCTAGGGTGGTGTGAATATCGTGGCCGCAGGCGTGCATCACCCCCGGATGGCGGGAGGCGAAATCCAAGGGCGCTTTTTCCGTGATCGAAAGAGCGTCCATATCGGTGCGAATGGCCAACAAACCGTCCTTCTGGCTCTGACCGTCTAAATCGGCTAAAACTCCTGTTTTGCCCACCGATTCCCGCACGCGCAACCCGCAGGAAGACAACACCCCCGCCACATAGGCCGCGGTTTGATACTCCTGACCGCTTAATTCTGGGTGAGCGTGGAGATGGCGCCGAATTTCAATTAACCGGGGAGTCAGGGTTTGGGCAAGGGCTTTAATTTCGGCGAGCATTGAGTTAGGCACGAAGGAGAATAATTTTTTTGATTCTGACCCAAAAAACGGGTTTCGAGGGGGATTCTGGAGGGCTTCTTTCTGGGAGTTAATCGCCGGAGATCCCTAAATTTCAAGGATTCAGGCTTCCCAGACGCCCCGGATTAAAAATGCCCAGGGGATCGAACTGGCGCTTGAGACTCCCCATTAGCGCCGCGGCGTTACCGGTATAACCCCAGGGTTCCACCCGAGTTTTTAAATCTTCAGCGCCGTCTAGGAGGGTGAGAAAACCCCCAGCCGCCTCCGCGGAACGGCGAAGCCCCAGTAATTCCGGGGGGGAGGTTGTTTCTAACCGCAGACGCCCCAAACCGGAGCCGAGGTGAATTTGTCCCCAATGACCAAAGTTTTCCAAATAGCGAACCGCCTGATTGGCGGCAACCCCCGCCTTACACAGCGCGCCCTGGGCGTCTAAGGGCGCGGAAAAACCGCGATTGAGTCGGCTCCAGAGGAGTTGTTCCCCTTCATCTTGCCAAACCTGACAGGATAGAGATAACGCTCGGCTCCAGGTTTGTAGTAATTCCCCCTGAACCGCGACGCTTTCCGCGACGGATTGGAAGCGGGCTAGCAGTCCCAGCCCTTCCCCGCCCTGTAAATCCCTCACAGTCGCCGGCGCGAGTAGATCCAAGGCGGCGGGAGAGAGACCCGACGCTAGAAGCTGAGCGATTAAGGTTTCCATGTCCTTGGCGCCGCCCCAGACCAGCAGGGTTAGAGACTGGGCCGGCTGGGGATAGAGCCGTAGCGTCAGTTGGGTAATGGGCCCTAGGGTGCCGTAGGCCCCGGTAAAGAGCTTCATCAGGTCATAACCCGCCACATTTTTCACCACCTTGCTTCCCGCCTTCGCCACTTGCCCGTCCCAGCGAGCGAAGGAGAAACCGAGGACTAAATCCCGAACGCCGCCGTAACGGTGGCGCCAACTGCCCGCGTCCGCGGTGGACATAATTCCCCCGAGGGTGGCTTGGTCGGGATAAAGGGGGTCGAGGGGAAGAAATTGACCCGCCGGCGCTAAAAAAGTCTGTAAGTCCGCCAGTTTCATTCCAGCGCCGACGGTAATCGTCAAATCCGATTGAGCGTAGTCTAAAACTTGGTTCAATTTAGCGGTTCCCAGGGCCAAGTCGGCGGACTGTCCCGGACTTCCCCACCGCAGTTTAGAGCCGCTTCCCCAGATCCGGAGCCGGCGCTGATTTTGGGCGCAATCCGCCGCGACTTCCGCTAATTCTTCCTCGGAACTGGGTAAATACGATTCTGGGGCGTTACTCATTTCCGCGCTCGGCGACCAGCTATCCGTCATCGTTTACCTAGGGGTTTTTCCCATTCACTATAGCAAGGGGAGACGGCGTTAGCGCAAAGCCTGAGGGGTCTGGGAGTGAGGGGCGTTCTCTGACTGATAGCGGAGGCAAGAGAATGGGGCCAAGGGGGAGCGGCCATCTCCATGCTATGATGTTGGCGGGGCAACGCCATAATTATTGTTAATGTATGGGTTACGGTCAGTCCGGTCTCGCACTAGAACCAGTGTCCGGTTAAATAAACACCCCGGGGCTATGTCATTCCGTCCCTTCTTGCTCAGGCGCCTCCTTAACCCATGGCCGAAACGCGACTTCTGGAAATATATAACCCTTACCCTCAGGCCCTGCTTCTGGATTTAGAGGTTTCTCTCCCAGAGGAAAGCGCCGAGGGCGGATTTCCTTTAGTGTTGAGCCTCAGCGCTCAGGAAGGAAAATTGTCCCTGCTGGAGGGTAGCCTCAAATTTGGACTGAAAACGGGGCGAATCGCCCTAAGTCTTCCCCGCGGTCGCTTTCAGCCCCAGGGGGCGGAGTTGGCGGTTCAGCCCCAAGGAACCGAGGGGGCTTGGCTTTATACCCTCCCCCAGAATTTGACGCTCTGGAAAGGTTTTTTTCGACGCTGGCGCCTCGGTTCTATCGCGCCCCAGCCCTTGCCCGCGCAGGCCGCCGTCAGTTTCCGCCTCAACCCCGAAGAACTCTCCATTCTCGACGGCGAACATCTCTGGCGCCCGGATCTAAGCCCGAATCAGTTGGCTGTGGTTGAGCGCCTCCTGGCCCATTTTATTTGGCGCCATAGTTTGCCCGACCCTTTGAGCGGGGTTCAGGTGGCGGTGGGAGACCTGCCGCTCTGGCAAGACGCGTTCAGCTCCCCCCTCCCGACGCCGAGTTTGGCGGCCTTGACTCAACTACAACAGAGCATCAACGCCGTCAGCCAATCCGCCCAAACGGATTTACCGACCCTAGCGGCGCTGGGCAACCTAGACTATCGACGGGACTGCGCCGGGGGGCGCTTCCTCGGCGCCGATTTGGCCGGGATTGAATGGCAGGAAAGCGTTCTACGACACGGTAACTTTCGGGGGGCGCTACTAACCGACGCGGACTTAAGCGGCGCCGATCTGCGCTATTGCCTCCTCAGCGGCGCGGATTTAAGCGGAGCCTATTTGGAAGGAGCCAACCTCCAGAGCGCCAATTTCCAGAAAAGCAGTCTGGCGTTGGCCAATCTTATCGGCGCCGATCTCCGGGGAGCCAATTTAGTCGGAGCGGCGCTCCAGCAGGCTAACCTCAGCGGCGCTCGAGTCGAGGGGGCCCGACTGGGGGACAATTCCGGTTTGACCCCCGAGGCGGCCCAAAATTTGCGGGAGCGCGGCGCGGTTTGGACGACGGAGAGTTAGGATCTCAGCGCCGACTCCGACCCCTGATACCGCCCGGAGGGATGGTAAGATCGAGGACTAGCTCCTAAATCTAGAGTTTTCCATGACCACCCACTTTATTACCGCCGAAATTCCCCTGCAGGAAACGCCGAAGGCGCTCCAAGAAGCTGTCGCCGAGGCTTTAAACCCAGAAGGAGAACCCCTGCGTTGGGCCATCGCGGAACTGAACTTGGAGAAACAAACGGCGACCTTAGAAGCGGTGGTCACCCGAGTCTAGATGAACGCCTTGCCCTATACCGTCGCCCTCATTATCCCTACGGGTATCGGCGCCGCCATTGGGGGCTACGCCGGGGACGCTCTGCCGGTGGCTCGGGCTATGAGTTCTATTTGCGACTACCTGATTACTCATCCCAACGTCCTTAACGGCGCTCAACTCTATTGGCCCCTTCCGAACACCCTCTATGTGGAGGGTTACGCCCTCGACCAGTTTGCCCAGGGGAATTGGGGGTTAGCGCCGGTTCAAAATAATAGAATTGGTCTGATTTTAGACCGGGGCATTGAAGAAGATCTCAGAATCCGTCAACTGCAAGCGGCGGAGGCTACCCGGGCCACCCTGGGGTTAACCCTAACGGACTACGTGCTCACCGACGCGCCCCTGGAAGTAGAATTGCGGCTGACGGACTCCGGTAGTAGTTGGGGCGCCCTCGCCAATCCCGATAGTTTATTGCGGGCGGCGGAGCGCCTAATCACTCACGCCAAAGCCACCGCCATCGCCGTGGTGGCCCGCTTTCCCGACGACGTGGATCAATTAACCCTCCAGCATTACCGCCAGGGCAAGGGCGTCGATCCCCTCTCCGGCGCCGAGGCGGTCATTTCCCACCTGATCGTCCGCCAGTTTCAAATTCCCTGCGCCCACGCTCCGGCGCTGTCCCCCCTGCCCCTAGATCCCAGTATTTCGCCCCGCTCCAGCGCCGAGGAAATTGGCTACACTTTTCTCCCCTGCGCCCTGGTGGGTCTGAGCCGCGCGCCCCAGTTGACTCAAGCGTCCTCCCCCCGGAGCCTCTGGTCGGGGGATGTCAAGGCGCTGGTGATTCCCGCCGGCGCCTGCGGCGGTAGCGCCGTCCTCAGTTGGGCCCAGACCGATACTTTAATCATCGCCGTAGAAAACAATCGTACGCAACTGCAAGTTCGCCCGGAACCCTTGGGGGTTAAAGCTCTGCGGGTGTCCTCCTACCTAGAGGCGCTGGGCGTCCTCGTCGCCCACCGTCAGGGGGTGAATTTAGCCTGTTTCGACCCCCAATTTCCGACTCTACCCCGCCTCAGCGAATCCCTGTGACCCAGTCTTCCCCCTCCGACCTCGAACCCCTCAGCCGCGTCCAAGTCCTGAGCGTCATGGCCTTTACGGCGGTTTTGCTCTTGGCTGTCGCTAAGATCTGGCAATATTGGGGACAAATTCGTCTTCTATCCCTAAGGTTCGTCCCCCTTGATTTCCTCTGGAGCCTCGGGTTAGCTCTCGTGATTGTCCTGGCCAGCGGCGTCATTTATCGACTTTGGCCCGCCTATCGCCAGAGCGCCGACCGTTACCTGGAATTGGTGTTGACCCCCTTAACCTGGCCCGATTTACTCTGGTTAGGCTTACTTCCCGGTTTAAGCGAAGAACTCCTCTTTCGGGGGGTAATGCTCCCGGCGCTGGGTCTCAACCTCGCCGCCGTCCTACTCACAGGGCTAGTGTTTGGCGTCCTCCACCTCAGTTCTCCTAACCAATGGCCCTACGTGGTGTGGGCCACGGTGGTGGGCGTCGCCCTGGGATACGGCGCTTTAGCTAGCGGCAATTTACTAGTTCCTGTGGTCGCTCATATCTGCACCAATTGGATCTCCAGCGCGCTTTGGAAAGTCCAGCGCCGAGCCTAGGTTCCCCGGCGCTCTAGAGTCCAGTGATATTCCGAGGATTGATAAACCCGCAGACCGGGAATGTCTAGGCTTTGGGCTAACGCTTCAATTTCAGATAAACTCAATGCCGCCCGCAGAGAATCCCGAAAGAGTTGGGTTTGATGGGGACTGTAGTCGGCGCCGACTCCCTCGACCCACCGCTCTAGGGTCGCCTCATCTTCAGGGCGGAGGAGATCCCGAACCAAGATAAACCCTTCCGGTTTTAAGACCCGGGCTAGTTCTCCCAAAAATTGCCCCGGATTGGGCAGATGGTGGATCAGACTATTGGAAACCACCCCGTCAAAACAACAGTCGGCGTAAGGCAGATATTTAGCGTCCGCAAAATCTAAAGTAATTTGGGCTTCGCATTGGGCCTGAGCGATATTTTGGGCCGCCAGCGCCAACATAGAGCGGGCCAGATCCACGCCCACAATGCGCCACTGAGGACGTAATTGGGCCATCAAGACGGGGATGCGGGCCGTGCCCGTGCCCGCGTCTAAAACACTAGCTCGTAGCGGCCCCAGTTCCACCGCTCGCTGGGCAAAGGCTCCGTTGACCGCGCTAAAATCCATCTGGTCGTATTCCCAGGCTTCTACTTCCGTATCCATTACTTCCGGTTCCAGAATCCGTTCCATGGAATTGTTCCGCCTCTGAGTTTTCCTATTTCCTTAGCATAACCATGATTCTCGTTAAATTTGAACGCTCCGCGGCGGTCTTCGCCGCCATGGCTTTAGGCTTCGGCGCCGGTCTTCCCCTACAGGCCAGAACCCCCATCGGCAGTCTCGCCCATAACCCAGGCGTAACGCTCGTCGGCGCTGTCGGCAATATTGTCGGTAACGACTTTATTTTGCAAGACGAGAGCGGCGCCATTATCGTCGACGCCGGCCCCCGCTGGTGGCGCCCCGTTAATCTCACCCCGGGGGAGCGGGTCACCGTCATTGGCGAATACGACCAAGGCGAATTTGACGCCTTTACCATCATTCGCGCCAACGGCGAAACTATCAATATCCGTCCGCCCCAAGGGAAACCCCCCTGGGCTGGCAAGGACAAAGATTAAACCCGTTAAGCGCCGATTTCTCCCTAGAACATTTCTACTGTGTGTGCAGTTTAGAATCCCCCCTAGCTACCCTTGGCAAGGGGGGAACCGGCTTAAGCGGGTCTTTCACGGAGAGAGACACACACCGAAGCCAGTCTTAATGGAGTTGGATGTTTTTGGGTTGCTCAAAGAGATGGATCGTGTCCACAAAGCGAGCGGTTTTGGACTGGGTGGAGATGACCAAGCTTTGAGTCCGAGCGCCGCCGTGGAAGAAGCGGACGCCTTCCATCAGGGTGCCGGGGGTGATGCCGCAGGCCGCGAAGAGGACCGTTTGACCGCTGGCCAGCTCGTGAGTGTCGTAAACCGCGTCGGGATCGTTGATACCCATGGATTTCAGGCGCTCGATGTTGCCTTCCCGGCTTTCGCCGATTAAACCGGTTTTAACCACCTCGGGATCATAGATCAACTGTCCCTGGAAGTGACCCCCCAGACAACGCATGGCGGCGGCGGAAATGACCCCCTCCGGCGCGGCGCCGATGCCCATGAGAGCGTGGATATTGGTTCCTGAGAAGGCGCAGGAAATGGCGGCGGAGACGTCGCCGTCGCTGATCAATCGCACCCGAGCGCCGGCTTGGCGAATTTCCTGGATTAACTCTTTATGACGGGGCCGGTCCATGACCACCACAACCAACTCTTCAATATTGCGGTTCAGACACTCAGAAATAATTTTCAGATTCTCTGTGGCGGATTTATTGATATCCACGTGACCCTTGGCGGCGGGGGGAGCGGCCAGTTTCTTCATGTAGAAGTCCGGCGCCGCAAAGAGGCCGCCCTTTTCGGAAATGGCCAGCACGGCCATGGAGCCGTTTTGCCCGTAGGCGACTAGGTTGGTGCCTTCGCAGGGATCGACGGCGATGTCGATTTCCACCAGTTCGTCGGGATTACAGAAAGCGCCGGCGTTTTCTTGAGTGCAAATGCCCACTTCTTCGCCGATGTAGAGCATGGGAGCTTCATCCCGTTCCCCTTCCCCGATCACAATCCGGCCCCGCATGTGGATTTTGTTCATCCGCTCCCGCATGGCTTCGACGGCCACGTGGTCCGCGGTGTTTTTTTCGCCTTTCCCCATCCACTTGGCGGAGGCGATGGCCGCTTGTTCAACGACTTCGATGATTTCTAAGCCCAGGGTGCTTTCCACGAGATGATTCCTCCCAACTGCTGGTTAATAAAACGCCTAGGTTGCCCTAGCCCGGTCTGTTTTGGTTGTCAGTCAAAAGTCTATCAGAGTCGGGGATCACCTTAACGGTTGTCTGTCGTCATCGGCTCCAAAGCCCGAAAAAATGGCAAATTTCCTCCCCGGCGCTCCCCCTAAAGGCAAGAGAGTCTGATACCATCTTAGGGAAACTTTAAAAAATGTTACAAAACTTAAAATGCGTCTATTGGTAGTTGGGGGAACGGGAACCCTGGGACGGCAAATCGCGCGGCGGGCCCTGGATCAGGGCCATAGCGTTCGTTGCTTAACGCGCAATCCCCGCAAGGGCGCTTTCCTGAAGGAATGGGGCGCCGATTTAATCCAGGGGAACCTCTGTCGCCCGGAAACTCTACCCCCGGCGCTAGCGGAAATTGACGCGGTCATCGACGCGGCCACGGCCCGAGCGACGGATTCCCTTTCTATCCGGCAGGTGGATTGGCAGGGCAAGGTGAATTTAATCCAAGCCGTTAAAACCGCCGGCATCGAGCGCTACCTCTTTTTCTCCATTCTCGGCGCCGAGGATTATCCCCAGGTGCCCTTGATGGAGATCAAGAGTTGTACCGAAAAATATCTCGCTCAAGTTGACCTAAACTACACGATTTTCCAATTAGCGGGCTTTATGCAAGGGTTAATTGGCCAATACGCCATCCCTATTTTGGAAAATCAATCCGTCTGGATGACCGGCGAAAGCTCCCCCACCGCCTATATGGACACCCAAGACATCGCTAAATTCGCGGTGCGGGCGCTGGAGGTTCCAGCCACAGAGCGCCGAATCTTGCCCCTGGTGGGGCCCAAGGCCTGGACCGCGGCGGAAATTATCGCTCTCTGCGAACGACTGTCCGGGCGTCAGGCTCGAATTTCCAAGGTTCCCCTAGGGGTTTTGCGGGGGATGCGGGGCTTAACCCGTTGTTTTCAGTGGACGTATAACATTTCCGATCGCCTCGCCTTCGCGGAGGTTTTAGCCAGCGGCAAACCCCTAACCGCGGACATGACAGAGGTTTACCAAATGCTCGGCCTTGATCCCCAGGACGTCGCCTCTCTAGAATCCTATTTACAGGAATATTTCGGCCGTATCCTCAAAAAGCTCAAGGAATTGGACTACGAGCAGGAGAATAGCCAAGGCTCCAAGTCTAAAAAGAAAGGGCTATTTTTCTAGGGGATCGCCGTCCCGACCACCGCGTTTGAGGATTGAGGCATTGTGCCCAAAATTGGCATTATTTACAACGACAATAAACCCATCGCCTGCCGGGTGGCCCAAGAGTTAGCGGCGCTGTTTCGGGCCTCCGGCTACGAGGCTGTCTTAGAAACCGGGAACGGCGGCCTGCTGGGGTACTCCCAACCCGACCGCCCCATTTGCCACACCCGCATTGAGCATTTAACCCCCCCCCATTTTGACGAAACCATGCCCTTTGCGGTGGTGCTGGGGGGCGACGGCACGGTGCTGTCCGCTTTTCGACAAATCGCGCCCATCGGGATTCCTCTGTTAACCATCAATACCGGCCATATGGGCTTTTTGACGGAGTTGTACCTAAATCAACTTTCGGAAGCCGTGGAACAACTCCTGGCGGGAGATTACCGCATTGAAGAGCGCTCCATGTTAACCGTGCGCCTCTTCCGGGAACAAACCGTCCTCTGGGAGGCGCTGTCCCTCAACGAAATGGTGCTCCACCGGGAACCCCTCACCAGCATGTGCCATTTTGAAATTCAAATCGGCCGCCACGCGCCGGTGGATATCGCCGCCGACGGGGTCATTGTTTGCACCCCCACCGGCTCCACCGCCTATTCCCTCAGCGCCGGGGGGCCAGTGGTGACGCCGGACGTGCCCGTATTACAGTTAGCGCCAATTTGTCCCCATTCCCTCGCTTCCCGGGCGTTGGTGTTTTCCGACGCCGAGCCGGTGAATATTTTCCCCGCCACCCCCAACCGCATGATTTTGGTGGTGGATGGCAACGGCGGCTGTTACGTCCTGCCGGACGACCGGGTGCATTTAGAAAAATCCCCCTACCGGGCTAAATTTATCCGTCTCCAACCCCCGGAATTTTTCCGCATTTTGCGAGAAAAACTGGGCTGGGGTCTGCCCCACATCGCCAAACCGGC
>JAYKIZ010000013.1:0-3273 GCA_035285965.1 Cyanobacteriota bacterium
AACAGAACGGGTTGGATGGGGGTGGAGGGACTTGAACCCTCACGACTTTTAAGGTCAACGGATTTTAAGTCCGCAGCGTCTACCATTCCGCCACACCCCCAACGGGCTTGATGCGCAGTTTTTTATCCTACCACAAGGGGCGTTAGCGCCGACGCCACCAGGCGCTGACGGCTAGGATTAAACCGCCTAGGGGCACAATCACCCAGGACAGCCAACCCAGAAGACTGGCCTGAAGAGGGGTTAAATTGAGGCGCCGGTTGGCGGGATCTTTGGGACGAATGGAGAGGGGATCCCGGTCGTCGCTGGCGAGCCATTGAACGGAGTTGAGGAAGAGGTCGCCGTTGAGTTGTTCGTTAAACCATTCGTTGCTGGCGAAGAGGCTGTTGCCGATGAGGACGAGTTTGGCGGGTTTGGAGCCAGAGCGTTCGAGGGCGACGGCGAGGTCGAAGGGGCCCTGTAAATCTTGTTTGGGATCGAGGGCGGCAAGATCTTCGGTAAGTTCCCGTTTGGCCACCATTTTTTCCGACGCTTCAAGGAGGGTGACCGCTTGGACGTTGGGGACGGGGCTGGTGGCGACGGGTCGAGAGAGGGGCAGGATAGTTAAGCCCTGGGCGAAGTCCTGGGTGATGGGATGCTCGCCGTAACGGTTAATTAACAGCGCCGCGGGGCCAAGACCCACCACAGCGCCGGCGCCGGAGAGATCCACGGCGATACGGGGGTCAAGGCGGGCGCCCCAGGGTTTTAAAAAGGGGTCTAAGCCGGGATCGACTTCTGGGGAAACCATCACCAGAACACTGCCGCCCTGGTTGGAGTAGGTTTGCAAACTCTGGACTTCGGCGGGGAGCAGAGGTCGTTGGGGCCCGGCCACAATGACCACATTGGTCTCCGGGGGAATGGCTCGGGTTTCCACCAGGTTGAGGGGGTTAATTTTAAAGCCTTTATTTTCCAAAGCGCCGACCGCTTCCGAAAGCCCTTCCTTGGCGGTGGAGAGCGGCGCTTCGCCGTGACCTTGGAGGAAATAGGCCTGAAGGGGACGGTCGCGTCGTAGTTTTTCGAGAGTATTGGTGAGTTTGCTCTCAGAGAGGGGTTCCCTCTGCTGGAAGTTAATCAGGGTTTGCACCTGTTGTTTCTTGTCTCCAGATTCCGCGAAGACTTCTCCCTGGGCCTTGACGCCAAATCTCTGCACCAAGGCGGGATTCTGATCCGGGTCCACAAACTCGTAGGTTAATTGCCCGTTGAGGCGCTGGTAATTTTGCAAGAGGGCCCGGTCGCCTTCGCTGGGTTGGCTATCAAAGATCCAGATCTTGACGGGTTTCTCTAACTGGGCCACTAGGGTCTGGGTCTGGGGGGAGAGGGTAAATCTTTGGTTTTCCGTCAGGTCTATGGTGTAAGCGTAGCGCAGAGCCAAAAGGTTTAAAGCCGCCACCACCACCAGCGCCGCTAGGGTGGTAACCGTTACATTAGCGCCGACTCGAGCGGAGCGCCGGGAACTGAGGTTGGGGTTTATCAGGATGGAAGTCACCAGCCAGACCAGTAGAAACAGGAGACCCAAGCCCAAAATTCCCTGATATAACAGGGGCCATTGACCCGTGGCTAAACCGGCGCCGAGACCGGCCACCAAGAGAGCCAGACCGGGGAGGTAGAGATGTTTTAAATACCGCCAGGCAAAATCTGGGGAAAATCGAGCCATAGTGTGGGGACAGGGGAATGATCCAGATGGGCATTATTTTAGGGCTGGGGGTTCCATTGTCAAAATGTCTGGCTTGATTTGCAGATGGGTGAGAGGCGCGCTTCGACCCTTCAGCTATGCTCCGGGTATCACTCCGCTCAGCGCTCGAATCAATCTCCTTATGCTCAAAGAGAGATTCACCACCCCGCCCTTTCGGGGCGCCCCTCCACAGGAGGGGAATCATAACACTGAACTTTCGGTGAAAATTCCCCTCCCCTGGAGGGGTGGCAGGCTTAGCCTGACGGGGTGGTCAAAGCTTTGGAATGGGGACAAGATTCATAAACCATTTGCGATGACTACAGTCCTTCAGTCGAGAGAATACCGCTGTAGAAGGCAATAGCTCTGCCGCATAAGGGTTTACAAAAATGTAAATTTTTTTTACCGCCCTATAACATACGTCCCCTTGATTCTAGTAAAATTACCGTATTTTAAACAGCGTCTAAACCCGTTTTTTCATCTTCATTTGATAAAATAATGACTTCAGCCTTACCCCAAGAACTTATCCAGCGTCTCGCCCAATTACGGAGCTTAAGCGAGGTCTCAATTCAAGACGCTTGGTTTGTCCGTCAAGGGGAAACCTTAAGTCCGGCGGCGCCGAATGAAAAGGGCTATCTAGTGTGGGAGAAGGGGCTCCGTCCGGCGGAGTTTATCCAAGAGATTACCGCGCCAGAAAGGTTAAACGCTTACCCAACCCAGGGATCAATGCTTCGGTTAGCCTTAACTTGGTGGGCAGAGGCGGCAGAAATTTACGTCAATGGCGAATTTGTTCAGAGCGGAGATTTATTTGACTCCAAAACTCGAATTTTATTGACTCCTAACGTTCAAATCGGACAAATTTTTAGCGTCACTTTAAAGCTAATTAGTCCGGGTCATGATATCGGCGGTTTAATGGAGTCTCGCTTAATTTTTGAAAAATTAGAGCCGGAGTTAGAGCCGAGTTTTATCGCCGACGAGTTGACGGTATTAGCGCAATATTTAGCCCAGTCAGCGCCGGAGCAGTTAGAGGACTTAACCGCCGGTTTAGCGGAGTTACCCTGGGATAAATTGGGAAAAAATAACGCCTTTGATCAAGCGCTGAGCGCCCTGCGAGAGCGCCTGAAACCGCTAGCCCAAGACCTGAAGCGGCGCTCTTTTCACCTTCTCGGTCACGCCCATTTAGATCTGGCTTGGCTCTGGCCCCTAAGGGAAACCTGGGAAGCGGCGGAGCGAACTTTCCGTTCTGTTTTATCCCTACAACAAGAGTTTCCCGACCTGATCTTTGGTCATACCAGTCCGGCGCTCTACGAGTGGATGGAAATCAATCGACCAGAGCTTTTTGAGGAGATTAAAACCGCTGTCGAACATCGGCGCTGGGAATTATTAGGGGGGATGTGGGTAGAGCCGGACGTCAATTTACCCGGCGCCGAATCTCTGGTTCGACAATTGCTTTACGGGCAACGCTATTTCCTCTCTCGCTTTGGCCAACTGGCTAAAGTCGCTTGGCTTCCCGATAGTTTTGGCTTTTGCCAACAGTTGCCCCAGTTGTTTAAACAAGCTGGAATTGA
>JAYKIZ010000014.1:0-8694 GCA_035285965.1 Cyanobacteriota bacterium
AAAGACCTGATCAATTCTGAACAGATACCCGTGGTTCGCCTCGTCCAGGTCTTCCGCCAAGCCCAAGCCAGCGCCATTATCCGGGCCGCCCACCAGATTAATCGGGGCCACTATCCTCAATTAGAACCAATTACCGATAGCCCCCAGGGAGATTGCCTCTGGCACCCCGGCGGCGCCGACCCGGAGGAAGGAGTCAGGATTATTCAAGACCTGTTAACCCACGTTTTACCCCGTCAGGGCTTCGATCCCCGCCGGGACGCCCAGGTTCTCTGTCCCATGCAACGGGGATTGGTGGGCACCCGCAACCTCAATACCGTTATTCAAGAACTCCTCAATCCCCCCGGCGCCGATAAGCCGGAAATCCAACGGGGCCATACCCGCTTCCGTCTGGGAGACCGGGTGATGCAACTGAAAAACGACTATGAGCGGGAGGTCTTTAACGGCGACCTAGGACTGATTACCCACCTTGACCGAGTCGAGCAGGAGTTAATCATTACCTACGACGGCCGGGGGGTCAAATATGATGTGGCCGACCTGAATGAAATCGGTTTAGCTTGGGCTATTAGTATTCACAAAAGCCAAGGCTCGGAATATCCCGCCGTGATTCTGCCCCTCTACATGCAACACTTCCTGCTCCTGAGCCGCAACCTCTTTTACACCGGTCTCACCCGAGCCAAAAAACTGGCGCTGATTGTCGGCGCCGGCAAGACCATCGGTTACGCCGTCCGTCAGGAGCGGGAGCAACGGCGCTATACCCGTCTGGGGGAACGACTACGGGGAACCTAGTTCCCTCCTTGCCAAGAGCAACTCTGCGGGCTGAGCTTGCCGAAGTGAAGCCCAACGCTCTAATCCTCTAGCCATGGCGGTAAAGGCCCCTCCGGCAGTCCCCCGGCCAAAATATCCCGGCTGGGTTTCCCCGTCAGGGAGTCTTCCCCCGTCTCAGACCGATCCGGCGCAATCCGTTGAATGGGACGGCTGGGGCGCCGAGGAGGACTTTTTGGAACCACTCGGCGTTGTTGGGGCGGACGAGGGGGCGGCGCTGGGGGGAGAGCCAGGGCGATCAGAAGGGTTTTGTCGTCCTGGGTGCGTTGATTAAGGCGCTCGGACTGAAGGAAATTTTGTAGATACTCGTCTTCCGCTTCCGGGTCTTTGATTTCCGTTAAAAAAGTTTCCAAGGGCTGAAAAAAGGGGCCAAAGGCGCTCCAGTCCTGGTATTTAATGGCGACTTTTTCTAACCCGTCCGTGGCGGCGCAGATAAAATGGGGCGAGCGCTCGTAAACACTGCTTTGAATATCCTCTAGAGCATTGGCGGAGGTAATAAAGGTGGTTTCGTTAATATATTCGCCCTTATCAGGATGGAAAAGCAGTTCGTAATCCCCCGTCTGGGCCCGCACCACCATAAACCCGTCCCCAATCTGCATAGCGGCCACCCCTTCCGGCCCGGCGATGAACACCAGCAGGGTGGAGGCCAGACTTTTATACTCAACGCCTTCCTGAGCCGCTAAACAGGCTAGGCTCCGTCGTAGAAAACGCAGGAGTTTGGCGAAAAATTTACGGCGCTGGTCTGGGGTTAAATCCTTTAACCAAGGTAAAAAGCGCCGGCGACGCCGCTGGAGAAAGGTTTCCCACCGGGCGAGGTAATCTAAACTTTCCCGCACCGCCAACTCCGCTCCGAGTTGGGAATAGGCGGCGCTGCCCGCCCCGTCCGCCACCGCGCCCAAGAGCAGACCCGAGGGCTGTCGCCGATAGAGGCAGGCGTCCTGACAGGGCAAATTTTGGCTCAAATGACCGGCGCCGACCACTGAACGAGCGACGGCTTTCCAAGAAGAGGCGAAAGGGGAACGTTGAAACATCAAGGTCTAAAGGCGGGAGAAGTAGACAAGCCGGGGTTTTAAGTGCTGATTTGTCCCCAACCCACCGGCGGTAGGACAATCACTTCTCCCACCTTACCCTGGGAAACCCGTTTCATAGAACTGCTGAGCCAGACAAAGAGGGAGCGAAAATCAAGGCCGTTGAGCAGAACCGGCGGACGACTGGGGGGAGAAATATGGCGGAGGGTGTCCATATCCGCGCCTTCCACCCCCACGGAAAAGAACAAGAGTTTATTCTCCGTTTCCGCGTCCAGCAGACGCTGGGAAGCTTCGTCCCAGTTATCCGTCGGCGCGCCGTCCGTAATCATAAAGACCCAGGGGCGATAGTATTGAATGCCGTTGGCCCGGTAGGTGTTTTTCCGCTTTTCCAGTAAATCGAGGGCGTAGCTAATGGCTTCTCCCATGGGCGTGAGACCGTCGGCCTTGAGGACGGGGGGCGTAAACTCGTCGATGGTGACAAAATCCTGGGCTAGATTCACGGTTTTGCCAAAAGCCACAATGGCCACCTCCACGCTCAGGGAAGCTTGGGTGTCCGCTAAGACTTCGTTCTTGAAAATTTCAATCCCCCGGTTTAACTCCTGAATCGGCGCTCCAGTCATAGAGCGAGAGGTGTCCAGAAGGAGGATTACTGGGCATCTGTTCTCCGGGTTATCGACAAATTCAGGTAATCCGACGGGCATGAATTTTTCCTCAGAGGTGCGTTGGCAAAGGTGAAAAGGGCCGTTAATAGGCGCCGACTTGGGCAAGAGCCAATAGACGAGGCTTTATTTTAACGGAGTTGGGAACTGGGGAACAGGCTGGCGATATTCTTTTGGATAAAAGATCTGACCTTGAGGTTGACCCCAGCGCCGGGCTAGGAGTCTGCCTCCCGCGCTTTTACCGCCAGGGACTGGGCCCGCTGGGCGATTTCTGTTTTGCCCTGGGCTTTAAATAACTGGGCGGCGCTTTCCAAATCGGCTACCGCCTTAGACGTTTCCCCCAACTGGTAGTAGGTCAAGCCTCGGTTAAACAGAGCCTCGGCGAAGTTTCGATCTAGCGCTAAGGCTTGGTCGTAATTTTCCAGCGCCTGTTGAAGCTTTTGAAGTCGGTTATAGGTTAACCCCCGATTGTAGTAAGCGTTGGCGTTTTTAGGATTGAGCCGCAGGGCCTCTTTATAGTCCGTCAACGCCTTTTGGGGTTGCCCCAGATCGTCTTGAGCGTTGCCGCGGTAGAGGTAAAAGTCAGCGTAATCCGGTTTGAGGGCGATGGCTTGAGTACAGTCAGCGATGGCTTTTTGGTATTCTTTGATTAAAAAAAAGGCGTAACAGCGATTACCTAGAGCGTAGGCAAACTTGGGATTGAGGGTTAAAGCTTGGTTATAGTCGGAGATGGCCGCTTTATACTGCCCCAAAATATGCTGGGCGTAGCCCCGGTTGTAGTAAGCGTCGGGGTCTTTAGGGTCTAGCTTAATCGATTGGGTAAAGGCGGCGACAGCCCCGGAATAGTCCTGGTTCGCCAATTTATCCACGCCCTGGTTGTACCACTGCACCGCGGTTTTAGCCTGGCCCCAAACGGCGCAGGGGGCGAAGACCAGCAGGGGCAGACTCAGCAAAGCGGACAAAACTGGGGATTTCATAAATAACCGTAAATATTTAAGATTGTGCGCAAAGTCTCCCAATGTTCTGGGATGGAATCGCCCCTGTTTTCTTGGTTAGCTATCTTAGGGAAGATTAGCGGTCTTGTAAACCTTGATTTCCTGAATGTCCTAAACTAAGCGAAACGCTTTCCCTATTCCTCAGAGAAACCCATGCCGACCCTCGCTCCCTACGGCGCTTGGCGCTCCCCCATCATCGCCGAGACCCTATTGGCGGGAACTGTTGGCCTGTCGGAAGTCCGGGCTGTGGGCGATAGTCTCTACTGGCTAGAAAGTCGTCCCCAGGAACAGGGCCGGACGGTTCTGGTTCGGCGCCGGGCCGACGGCCGAGAAGAAGACTTAACCCCGGCGCCGTTCAATGCGCGTTCCCGCGTCCACGAGTACGGCGGCGGCGCCTATTTAGCCACTTTCGATCAAGTCTTTTTTAGCCATTACGGGGACAACCGAATTTATACCCTCTGGCCGGAACCCCGACCCCTGACCCCGGAGGGGAACTACCGCTTTAGCGATTTCATTCTCGACGGCGCCGGCAATCGCTTAATCGCGGTTTGCGAAGATCATTCTTCCGAGGGAGAGCCGGAAAATTTCCTCGCCGCTATTGATTTAAAAACGGGAGATCTGTCTAAACTGGCGTCCGGCGCCGATTTTTATTCCTCGCCCCGCCTCAGTCCCGACGGCGCTCAACTGGCTTGGTTACAGTGGAGCCATCCCCATCTGCCCTGGGACCAGACGGAACTCTGGCTCGGAGATTTAGCGCCGGAAGGAGAGTTGGCGAATCGGCGCTGTGTCGCGGGTCAGGGGGAACCCGAGGCCATCAATGAACCCCGCTGGGCGCCGGGGGGAGACTTATTCTATGTGGGAGAAGATCATAACTGGTGGAATTTATTTCGTTACCTTGAAACCGGCGCCGAACCGGTCTATCCCCTAGAGGCGGAATTTACCTACCCCCATTGGATTTTTGGTTTATCTAGTTACGTTTTTCTGGACGACCAAACCCTATTTTGCGCCTATAATCAGGCGGGCGGTTGGCGCCTAGCCCAGTTGGATTTAGCCTCAAAGCAGTTTAAACCTTTAGATCTCCCCTATAGCGCTTATTCTTCCCTAACCACCGACGGGCGCCGGGTTTATTTTCTCGCCAGTTCCCCGACGGAAACGAGCCAACTCTGCGCCCTTGATCCCATTACGGGTCACGCGGAGGTTCTGAAACGCTCCGGCGCTCCAGACCTCGATCCCCGTTATTTTTCCCGGCCCCAGGCGCTCAGTTTTACCAGCGAAGACGGCGAAATGGCTTACGCTTGGTACTATCCGCCCCACAATCCCGACTATCAAGCGCCGATTGGAACCCTACCGCCCCTGCTGGTGAAAAGTCACGGCGGCCCCACGGCCCAAGCCAGTAATACTCTGAGTCTCAAAGTTCAATACTGGACGAGTCGGGGTTTTGGCTATTTGGATGTCGACTACCGCGGCAGTACGGGCTACGGTCGGGCCTACCGAGAGCGCCTAGCGCGCGCCTGGGGCGTAGTGGATGTGGCGGATTGCGTCGCCGGAGCCCGTTATCTGGTTTCCCAGGGTCGGGTCAATCCCCGGCAATTGGCCATTTCCGGGGGCAGCGCCGGAGGCTATACCACTCTGGCGGCGCTCACCTTCTACAACGTCTTTCAGGCTGGAGCCAGCCATTATGGCGTGGGGGATTTAACGGCGCTGGCCCGGGACACCCACAAATTCGAGGCCCGCTATTTGGATAAATTGATCGGCCCCTACCCGGAAGCGGCGGAACGCTACCGCCAACGTTCGCCCCTCTTCCACGCCGAGCGCCTAGCCTGTCCGGTGATTTTCTTCCAGGGACTCGAAGATAAGGTCGTTCCCCCCAACCAGGCGGAAACGATGGTCAAAGCGTTGCAAGCCAAGGGAATCCCCGCGGCGTATGTGGCTTTCCCGGAAGAAGGTCACGGCTTCCGGCGCGCGGAAAATATCAAAGCGGCGCTGGAGGGAGAATTTAGATTCTACGCCGAAATTTTTGGGTTCCAACCGGCTTAAATCAACTCCGAGCGCCAAAGGGGGGACAGACGGCCGGCGCGGACCTGGAAAATTTGGGCCGAGTCTAGCCACTTTTCCCCAAAACGCTCTAGATGGGTGGCGGTGATTAAGGTCTGAAAGCGGGTTTCTAGGACTTCCAGCAACTGCCCCTGACGCTTGAGATCCAACTCCGCCAAGACATCGTCCAAAAGGAGTAGAGGCGGCTCCTCCAGCACGGTTTCAATCAACGCCAACTCCGCCAATTTGAGCGCCAAAACTAAGGTGCGCTGTTGCCCCTGGGAGGCGTAGGCCTTAGCGGGGGTTTGGTTAAGCCAGAGACTAACCTCGTCCCGGTGGGGGCCCACTAGGGTGGTTCCTAACTGGATTTCCTGACCCCGCTTACTGGCTAAGGCGTCCAAAAACTGAGCCTCTAGCCCCGCTTTCTCCTGCGCCGGCGCCGTTAAATTGGGTTCGTAAACTAGATCCAAAGTTTCGGCGCCGGAGCTAAGCGCCTGGTGCCACCCTTGCGCTAAGGGACTTAAGCGGGTTAACCCCCTCTGCCGGCGCCGGATAATATGGCTTCCCATGGTGGCCAGTTGTTGATCCCAACTGCTTAGCTCAGCCTCCCCCTCGGGGGACAGGGGCGCCAACTCTCCCCCCTGCCGCAGACGCTTGAGCAAGGCGTTCCGTTGCCGCAAAATATTTAAATACTGGTCGGCAATGTAGTCGTAAACCGGCTCTAGCTGTACTAACAATCCGTCTAGCCAAGCTCGTCGCAATTCCGGCGCGCCTCGCACCAGTTCTAAATCCAAGCAGGAAAACTGGACGGCGTTGAGATGGCCCAGGAAATCTAAGCGGCGCCCCGCTGTTTGCCGGTTCACTTGCAAAACTCGGCGCCCAGACTCCCGCACTAGAACCGTCAGTTCCGCCACGGTGTAACGGGAAGACACCAGCGCCCGGATGAGACCGCTAGAGGAACCCTGTTGGACTAAATCCCGGTCTTTAGCGGCGCGATGGCTTTTAAGGGTGGCCAATAACTCCACCGCCTCGAGAAGATTGGACTTTCCTTGGCCATTCTCCCCCACTAAAATCACCTTCGGCGCTGAAAACTCAAGGGTTTGTTCCTCGTAGTTGCGAAAGCCCTGAAGGGCGAGTTGCTTTAAGTACATAAATTTTGATTTAACCCGCTTCCATCTGAGCCATCTTCTCAAAGTTCCTTCTGCTTGAGCGTCTCTTGCCACCGGTCGGTTACTTTATAAAGTAACGCCTTTGCCCATCTCCCTTCACCCCCTTTAGAGACGGTGTTTTATGAAAATTAACCTCAAAGAGCGCCTGCAATCCCTGCGGGTCGTGGCGGGTCTCGCCCAATTTCTCAAGGAACCAGACCGGCTCCAGAGCGTGTTTGGGCTGTTCGCCAGTCTCAAGGGCAGTCCCCTCCTCAATCAAATGGAGCGCCACCTGTTGGCTCAGCCGGGATTAGCGGCGCTGGTCGCGGAGCGTTGGCAACCGCCCCGCTATACCCTAGAGCAATTATCCGCTATGCCCCAGGGGAGCCTCGGTCAGATCTACGCCCAACAATTAACGGCGCTGGGGCTATCCCCGGAGAGTTTAACCGACGCGACGCCCATTGAATCCGATGGCGATTACCTCCGTCACCGCCTCCGCCAGACCCACGATATCATCCATATTCTCACCGGGTTCGGGGTCGATCGAGACGGCGAATTGGGGGTGCAGGCCTTTAATTTGGCTCAGAATCGCTCCCCCTTAGCGGTCTTACTGATCTTTGGCGGTCTCCTTAAGTCCCTGCAAGAAGACGCCCCCCTAGACTCGCTCTTGAGGGCCTTGTCTAGCGGGTTCGAGATGGGGCTGGAAGCTAAGTTTGTGATGGGATCTCGTTTTGAAGACGGTTGGGAGCGCCCGTTAACGGAGTGGCGCCGGGAGTTGGGATTACCGGAGTAACTGGAGCGCCGGTCTATCGCGAGGAACCTTGTAGCCAGGGCTGGGCTAACCAGTTAATCCCCACCGTAACTTGATGCTCCCAGGTGGGAAAGCGATAGAGATAAACCAGACGCCGGGCGATAGCGGCTAGGGGCCCGGAGAGTTTGACGCCCAAACCGCTTAAGGCGGCGCTGTCGGTTCCCAGCGCCAACATTTCCCCGAGCGCTTGATAGCGGAAGGGCAAAAGGGGACGCCCCGTTAAACTGGCCCAGAGATTCCAAGCGCAATAGTCCGCCTGTTGAAACGCGACCTGGGCCGTGGAGGGAACCCCTTGCCCGCTGGCGTCCACGCCGACGGCGGCGTCTCCGAGAGCGTAAATCTCGGGATGATCCTGAACTTGCAAATAGGGGCTTACCGGCAGACGCTCCGAGTCGCTGTGGGGCAAGGGCAGGGCGCAAATTAAGTCCGAAACTCCGGTTCCCACCGTCCAGAGGAGGAGATCCACTGGCAGGGTTTCTTCCTGTCCTTGAAAACGGAGGATCATTTCTTCGGCGCCGAGAGAAACTAGCTCTGTATTGTAATCAATCCAAACGCCTTTAGACTCCAGCGCCGCCAGCGCCGCCAGGCGGTTGTATTCCGGGGAGGCGGCTAGAACCGTGTCGCTCCGTTCAATCAAGCGTAGGCGTCCCCGTTCCCCCAACCGATCCGCCAATTTACAGGCCAATTCCACGCCGCTATAACCGCCGCCAACAATAGCGACTCGGATTTTTTCCGCGGCGGATTGCTCCAGGACTTTCAGGCGCTCTTTCAGGCGAGTGACGTCTTCTAGGGAGCGAAAACCCAAGGCGCGTTCTTTCAATCCGGGAATGGGCGGCGCCGGTTGAGTTCCCCCCAGGGCGATCACAACCTGATCGTACTCTAGGGGCCCGGCGTCTTGAAGATAAACCTGCTTTTTCGCCGGGTCCAGACCAGTCACCTTAGCCTGAAGAAAGCGAACGGCAGTGGAGGCGAGGAGTTCGCTAAAGGGAGGAGCGACTTCCCAAGTTTGCATTTCCCCGGTGACTAATTCGTAGAGAAACGGCGCAAAGAGAAAACGGTCTTGCTGATCGATGAGAATGATTTGCGGCGCCGTTTGGGGTTCCCAAGGCAGTTGGCTCAACCGCAGGGCGGTGTAGAGACCGCCAAATCCGCCCCCAAGGACGCAGATACGAGCCGGAGAATTGGACATACAAGTTA
>JAYKIZ010000015.1:0-5915 GCA_035285965.1 Cyanobacteriota bacterium
ACGCCCCGCTCGTAACGGGTGGAGGATTCAGACCGTAGGTTTTGGCTTTTGCCAGAGCGCCGGATCGCTACCGGATTAAATAGGGCCGCCTCTAACAGAATATTTTGTGTGCCCTCGTCCACCTCCGTGGCGGCGCCGCCCATCACCCCCGCCAGCGCCACCGGTTGATCGTTAGCGGTAATCAAGAGATTTTGGGGCGTTAACTCCCGCGTTTGCCCGTCCAGAGTTTCCAGACTTTCCCCCGGCTGGGCGAAGCGAACCCCCAGAGTTACGTTAGAATCTCCTGTTAACCTTTGCAGTTTATCCCAGTCAAAGGCGTGGAGGGGTTGGCCCCACTCCAGCAGAACGTAGTTGGTAATATCCACCACGTTATTAATGGGACGGACGCCGCCAGCCTGAAGGCGCCGTTGCAACCAGGGAGGGGAAGGGGCGATTTTCACCCCAGTTACCAGAGTTCCAAAATAGGCGGGGCAGGCCTGGGAATCGGTAATGTCCACCCTTAAGCCCGGCTCCGGTTTTAAATCCTTGAGTTGAACCTCCGGCAAGGTTAACGGCGCTCCCGTCAGCGCCGCCACTTCCCTGGCAATGCCCGTTAAACTGAGGGCATCGGCCCGGTTGGCCGTAGGGCTGATTTCAATAATCGCGTCGTCTAAACCCAACAGAGGCCGGACGTCCTGCCCCGGCGCTAACTGCGAGTCGGTGAAAATATGAATCCCCTCGGAATTTTTCTCTAACCCCAACTCCGCCAGGGAGCAGATCATGCCTTCCGACCGCTCCCCCCGCAATTTGGTGGGTTTGAGCTTCAGGTCCACCGCAGGCAGATAGGTTCCCACCGTGGCCACGGGCACGAGAATATCGCCCCGCACATTGCCGGCGCCGCAGACAATTTGCAGAGGGGCGCTTTGGCCAATATCCACCTGACAAAGGCTGAGCTTATCAGCGTTGGGATGTTGTCGGCCCTCTAGGACTTTCCCCACCACCACTCCGTCGGCCCAGGCTCGACGGTCTTCAATCTCTTCCACTTCCAGCCCGGCGATGGTCAACAATTCGGCCAAGGCTTCGGGGGACTGGGAAAATTGCGCCAAAGTCTGGAGCCAGTTAACCGAGATCCGCATGGGCTAAATCCTTTAAAATACTGGGGTAGAGCGCAATCATTGTATCGCGGGTTGTGTTAGCCTGAAAATAGCTCCAGAACTCGACAAAAGCGCTCAGTTTCTCCTAGTTTTCACGGAAGTTTGTAGGCTCTTAAGTCTTTTTCGGCTTAGTTGCCAGCCCATTGAATCCAGAAATTTACCCCTAGCCCTAGGGTCAACGGGCGTCTACCCCCCTCTCCCGGTCCCGCGCGATGAGTTACTGCGTTAATCCCTCCTGCCCGCATCCCAAAAATCCCAACGACGTGCAGGCCTGCCAAGCCTGCGGCGGGAAATTACGGCTCAACGGGCGCTATCAGGTTCTTGGGTTATTAGGAAAAGGGGGATTCGGCGCCACCTTCGCCTCGGCGGATGTCGGCTTACCTGGCACGCCTATCTGCGTTGTTAAACAACTTCGCCCTAACACGGACGACCCCAACGTTTTCCGCATGGCCAAGGAACTCTTCGAGCGGGAGGCCCAGACCCTGGGCAAAGTGGGCAATCATCCCCAGGTGCCCCGTCTTCTCGATTATTTTGAAGAAGACCAGCAATTTTATTTAGTTCAGGAATACGTTAAAGGACACAACCTCCATCAGGAAGTCAAAAAACACGGCCCCTTCAGCGAGGCGGGCGCGAAACAGTTCCTCGAAGAATTACTGCCTATCCTGACCTATATCCATTCCCAAAAGGTGATTCACCGGGATATTAAACCCGCCAACTTGATTCGGCGCCAAACCGACAGCAAGTTAGTCCTGATTGACTTCGGCGCTGTCAAAAACGAAGTGAACTCCGTTCTGGCTTCCAACACCTCCGCCCAAACGGCGCTGACGGCCTTCGCCGTGGGCACCGCCGGTTTTGCTCCGCCGGAACAGATGGCCATGCGGCCGGTTTACGCCAGCGATATTTACGCCGTGGGCATTACCTGCCTTTACCTTTTAACCGGCAAAACTCCCAAGGAAATGGACTGTAATCACCAAACCGGGGAAATCGACTGGGAAAAATACGTCACCGTTTCAGAGTCCTTCGCCACTGTGATTAAAAATATGCTGGAGCTGTCGGTGCGGCACCGCTATAAATCCGCCCAGCAGGTGTTGGACGCCATGCAGACCCTCCCCTACGAAGAAGGGATGCGCCAAGGTTTAATCACAGCGCCAGTTTCCGGGGGTCATAACGCGCCGCCCTCCACCGGTTTTCTCTCCCCCGATCCCTCCACCCGTCTCGGTCGCGGCGCTCCTAGTACTTCTTTTAACAGCGGTATGCAAACGGGCATTAAAACCCGAACCCATTCCACTAACCTGAATCCCCCCGCCGAGACCACCCGCCTGTCTCCCACGCCCGCCCGTAAACCCTCCCCCAACGCGGCCTCGACGCCCCGACCAGCGGTGAATGGCGGCATGGATTTTAACGTGGCCATGAAGGGCAGTCCCAAGCGGGACCGGCGCTCGGTGGACACGGTGATTCAAAATCAGCCCGTCCAGTGGAATAGCAAAAGTTTCCTCAGCGCCTACGAAAAGGGGCAACGGGACTTTGCCGACCAGGATTTACAGGGGCTGACCCTCCTGAAGGGGTTTCTTCCAGCCATCAACTGCTATCAATCCAACCTAACCCGGGCCAATTTTCAAGGCTCGGATCTGACTCGGGCCGACTTTGGCAAGGCGACCCTAGCCCAAGCTAATCTTAAAGAAGCAAACCTCTCCGACGCCTACTTTGGCTACGCCAACCTAGAAGGCGCCGACCTCCGGGGAGCGAATCTCCGGGGCGCTAATTTTAAATACGCCAATATTCGCGGGGCCAATTTTTGCGGGGTCGATCTGAGTTCCACCCAAATCAACCCCGACCAACTATCGATGGCGAAAACCAACTGGCGCACGGTGATGCCCAACGGCAAGCGGGGCTGGTAACCGGAGGGTTAAATATCCTTGGACAGCGCCGGTTTGAGGATAAAGCGATAGAGCAAGTAGAGAAAGGTCGCGGAAATGGCGACGCTAATTAACGAAGCGACCAGGTGCAGGACTTTGGTGAGCAAAGACAGGGAAACGGAAATTAAGACGACGGCCACAATCACTTTGACCGGCGCCGGCAACTTCTCAAACCAAAGTTGGAACTGCTGAACTTGGAGACGGAGGGCGCTGGGAACCGTCTCGGCGCCGGGGAGTTCGGGGTTAATTTCCACTTCTACCGGGGGCGTTTCCGTGTCAAATTGGGAAGGATTAGGAGAAGTCATGGCGCGGGCAGTCTCGGTCAAAACGATAATGGGCCGATTATATCGCGCCGGTAAAGGGGCTTAGCTTCCCGGTCGGATGACTCCGGCGCCGAAAACCGATAAAATGGCTAACCGACCCCAACACACCTTAACCTTCCCTTCACCCAGAGTTTAGGCGACAATCCTATGGCAGAAACACTTTTATTTAACGCGCTCCGTCAGGCCATCGACGAGGAAATGGGTCGGGATAATACAGTGTTGGTGATGGGGGAAGACGTGGGCCACTACGGCGGCTCCTACAAGGTCACCAAGGATTTATACGACAAATATGGGGAATGGCGGGTGCTGGACACCCCCATCGCTGAAAATAGCTTCACCGGTATGGCCGTCGGCGCCGCCATGACGGGTCTGCGGCCCATTATCGAAGGGATGAATATGGGCTTTCTCCTGCTAGCCTTTAACCAAATCGCCAACAACGCCGGCATGTTGCGCTACACTTCCGGCGGCAATTTTAAAATTCCCTTGGTGATTCGCGGCCCCGGCGGCGTCGGGCGTCAGTTGGGCGCCGAGCATTCCCAGCGCCTCGAAGCCTATTTCCACGCGGTGCCGGGCTTAAAAATCGTGGCCTGCTCCACCCCCTACAACGCCAAGGGCTTACTCAAAGCCGCCATTCGGGACGAGAACCCGGTGCTCTTTTTCGAGCATGTCCTCCTCTACAACCTGAAAGAAAACCTCCCCGACGGGGAATATATTGTCCCCCTCGACCGGGCGGAAATTGTGCGACCGGGGAAAGACGTCACCATTTTGACCTATTCTCGGATGCGTCACCATTGTCTTCAGGCGCTGAAACAACTGGAAAAAGACGGTTACGACCCGGAAATTATCGACCTGATTGCCCTCAAACCCTTTGATCTGGAAACCATCGGCGCTTCGATTCGCAAAACCCACCGGGTGATCATCGTCGAAGAATGTATGAAAACCGGCGGCATTGCGGCTGAGTTAATCGCCCTCATTAACGACCACTACTTTGACGAACTCGACGCGCCGCCGGTGCGTCTCTCCTCTCAGGATATTCCTACTCCCTACAACGGCGCTCTAGAGCGGCTCACCATCGTTCAACCGCCCCAAATCGTGGAAGCGGTCAGAAAAATTATGGCTTAGGTAAATGTTTGTCTGCTACGTTTTCGGCGCTTGAACCCAGCGCCGAGGGTAGCCGCAAGGCTGATCCTAGCCTCTAAGTATTTGTGTCGAAATTAAAGACGAGTGGATTAAGTCTGTTATTCAAAAGCCCGAGACAATCATGATTCAATATGACCATCGAGCACACTAAGCCTAATGCCTGCTTACAAGAATTTTCTTACCAAGAAATCTCTCAAAGTCTTGCTTAGCTCATTAGCGTGTTGCCGGAGCGCCTTTATGACCAAACCGGGGAAGACGACCGCATCACCCTCCCCAAACAAAATGTGTTATCTAATAATTGATAACTGTTGACTGATGGCTGTTAACCATTACCTGATTTCCGGCGTTTAAATCCGGCGCCGAAGGCGATAGCGGCGCTAGCGCCGAGGAGGGTCAGGGGTTCAGGTACGGCGGTTTGGCCAATACCAGAATAAAAGCACACTTCGCCTGGTTGTAGGTTGGAGCATGGGGAGATAGTCCCATCGCCTAGGTTGTCGTCAATAGGATCTCCTCCGCAATTAAAAATACCTAAGGTTTCGTCGAAGGTACAGAGGGGGAAACTATAATCCTCGTTATTAATGCCGGTTTCAACGTCGGTAGGGGTAAGGGTAATGCCATCGGGGTTGATACCAGAGAAAAGGATGGTGCACCCTGGACCTGGCACTCCTAAGTCGGAAGTAGACAGAGGAAACCCGAGTACGCCACCGCTAAGGCCCCCTTGGGCTTGCGCCGATTGAACTAGGAAAGGGGTTGTCAGCAAGGCGGCCGCAAAGCCGATCCCCGCCTGTAAATATTTGTAAGACATTTTAGTACATCTTCAGAGAAGAGAATGATAGGACAGTTCTCAGGGATGGTACCACAGTCTTTTTTTCTTGCGCAAGTGTTCTAAAAAATTATTTTGTACCCCGAGCAAGGCAGTTCAAATAAATTGTCTGGTTTGGCCGGCGCCGTGACACAAGCCAGAACAAGGTTTTAACCCATTGCGCTCCGCCAACGCCCCCCATTCCTCCCCCTCCTCCCATTCTTCCCTGTCTTCCCTGTCTTCCCATTCCCCTCAAAACCCTCTACCATAGGCATTGATTAACTTTCACATAACCAGTCTTATAAGTATGAAAAAGTCTAAAATAATCGATTATAACCAAGATTTTGCCCTCTGGGTTGAGCAAACCATTACCCAACTCAAGACAAAAAACTATCAACACATTGACTGGGAACATTTAATTGAAGAGGTGGAATCCTTGGGAAAAAGTCAGCGTAGCGCCGTGCGGAGTTATTTAGTTGGTTTACTAGAACATTTATTGAAACGGTGTTATGTTGTCCTTCCCGATTGTTATCGAGGCTGGGAAATTGAAATTCGCAATTTTCGCCAATCGATTTTATTTGAACTGGAAGATTCACCGAGT
>JAYKIZ010000016.1:0-27510 GCA_035285965.1 Cyanobacteriota bacterium
CAAATTCTCGACAGTCGGGGAGAAATGATCCCGGCGCCGATGGAAGAGTTGGGGCTGGTTTTAAAACTGCTTTGGAGTTAATCCGGTGCTCCGCTTAGCTCTGGCGCAATTGAATCCCACCGTCGGCGCCCTAGGGGAGAATCGCCAAAAAATTCTAGCCTCCGCCCAGGCGGCCGCGGCCGAGGGAGCGGATTTGTTCATTACCTCCGAACTGGCCCTTTGCGGTTATCCCCCTAAAGATTTACTGCTCGATCCGTCCTTTGGCGCCGCTATTCAAGAACAGTTACACAAGTTAGCCCAAGACTCTCCCCCGGACTTAACCCTGCTAGTCGGCGCCGTCTCTCCCTACCCCGAAGCGGAACAACAGGGCGAGAAGCCCCTCTGGAACAGCGCCGTTTGTCTGCGGGGCGGAAAAATTATTGGGGAGTTTCATAAAAGCCTTCTGCCCAATTACGATGTCTTTGACGAGCGGCGCTATTTCGCCTCCAGCCGGGAGAGCGGCAGTTTTATGCTCAAAAATATCCGAGTTGGCGTCACCCTCTGCGAAGACCTCTGGAACGACGAGGGCTTTTGGGGCCGGCGCTACTACGACCGCAATCCCTTGGAGCAGTTGCGTCGGCAGGGCGTCGATCTGATTGTGAATCTCTCCGCCTCTCCCTATTCTTTGGGAAAACCGAAGTTTCGACGGGAGTTAGTCAGCTTTAGCGCCGGGCGTTTGAGAACCCCCATTGTCTATGTGAATCAGGTCGGGGGCAATGACGATTTGATTTTTGACGGCGCTAGTTTTGGGGTTAACCGGCGGGGAGAAATTCTGGCTCAAGCGCCGAGCTTTCAAGAAGCGCTCGCTTTCTTGGACTGGGACGGGGATTTACAACCGGGGGCGTTAGCGCCGAGGCCGGAGAGCGCCGAGGCGGAACTTTGGGACGCTCTAGTTCTAGGAACTCGGGACTATTGCCGCAAGTGCGGCTTTTCCCAAGCGGTATTGGGCTTAAGCGGGGGCGTTGATTCGGCGCTGGTGGCGGCCGTTGCGGTAGAAGCCCTCGGTCGGGAAAACGTCCGGGGAATATTAATGCCCTCTCCCTACAGTTCCGAAGGTTCCGTCACCGACGCTGAAGCCTTGGCCAAAAATTTGGGGATTCAGACCGCTATTTTACCCATCGCTCCCTTAATGTCGGGTTTTGACAACACCCTAGAGCCGGTTTTAGGCGGCCCTCCCGAGGGGGTGACGGCGGAGAATCTGCAATCCCGCATCCGAGGCGTTCTCTTAATGGCCGTGGCCAATCATTCCGGCGCTCTGCTGTTAACCACGGGCAATAAGTCGGAAATCGCCGCGGGCTACTGCACCCTCTACGGGGATATGAACGGCGGCTTGGCGGTGATCGGAGACGCGCCTAAAACCCAGGTCTATGGCCTCTGCCGTTGGCTGAACCGGAACAAGGAGGTCATTCCCGACGCGATTTTAACCAAGGCGCCCAGCGCCGAACTCAAACCGGGTCAAACGGATCAGGATTCTTTGCCCCCCTACGAAATCTTGGACGCCATCTTAGATCTCTTGATTCATCGGCATCAGTCTCTAGCGGAAATTATCGGCGCCGGTTACGACCGGGAAACCGCGGAACGGGTTGCGCAACTGGTACGGCGGGCGGAGTTTAAGCGCCGTCAGGCGCCGCCGAGCTTAAAAGTGACGGATCGGGCCTTTGGCGCGGGCTGGCGGATGCCCATCGCCTGTCGGGGGGAGTTTTAAGAGCCCATGCGGATCGGGATTATCGGCGCCGGGGTGGCGGGAGCGGCGGTGGCCTACGAGTTAAGCGCCTTGGGCGGGCTGGACATTTCCCTCTTCGAGGCCGGAGAACCGGGTCAAGGCTCCACCAGGGCGGCGCTGGGGGTCTGGATGGGGGTGGTCAGTCAGAAAACCGGAGGCCGGGGCTGGCGACTGCGCCGGGCCAGTTTAGAACGACTAGACACCTTGGTTCCCGAACTGGAGCGCCTAACGGGGAAAACCTTGTCCGTCAATCGACAAGGGCTGGTTCTTTTACAATTTGATCCCCAGGAAGAGGAGCGCTGGCGTCAACTCCAGCGCCGAAGACAAGAACAAGGCTACGCTCTGGAATACTGGTCAAGGGAAACGCTCTTGAGCCATTGTCCCCAGATCCAAGATCCTCAAGTCGTCGGCGCCGTCTATTCTCCCCAGGATCGGCAGGTGAATCCTTTAGCCTTCACCCAAGCTTTACTCAAAGGCGCCGAGGCCCGGGGCGTCAAAATTTACTTAAAGACTCCAGTTTTATCACTCTCCAAGCCCGGCGCTCCCCTAGGATTAACCATCAAAGACGTTAATGTTAGCCTAGATTTTGACGCCGTCATTCTCTGCGGGGGGCTGGGCGTCAATCCCCTGATCGCGCCGACGGCCGATCCCCTGCGTCTACAACCGGTTTTGGGGCAAGCCCTGGAAATGGAACTGGAGCGGACGTTAGGCTTGCCGGACTTTCAACCCGTCCTGACGGCGCAAGATATCCATCTGGTTCCCTTGGGAGAGCGGCGCTATTGGCTCGGCGCCACGGTGGAGCCGGAGACGGAAGCCCCCGACCCGACTCGCTTAACGGCGCTATGGGAGCGGGCCTGTCAGTTTTATCCCGCGCTAGCCCAGGGGCGAATTCTGCGAACTTGGCAAGGATTGCGCCCTCGTCCCGCGGGGGAAAGCGCTCCGGTGATTCGCCCCCTGCAGGGCTATCCCCGAGTTGTTCTGGCGACGGGGCACTACCGCAACGGCGTTTTCCTCGCGCTAGGGACGGCGCTGGCGGTTCGGGATTGGTTAGAGTCCCAGATCGCCTAACTCCGACCAATACCCAGATAGCGAAGACCCTGGGCGGTTAAGGTTTGGGGATCGAGGAAGTTGCGTCCGTCGATAATGACGGGATGGTTCATTCTTTCGGCCAGTCGAGCGTAGTCTAGGTCGAGAAATTCTCGCCACTCGGTGACTAAAACCAGGGCGTCGCAACTGTCCGCCAGCATTTCCGGGCTGGTTTCCATCTGGACTCCCGTTAAGCCGTGACTCATGCCGGAGGTGGAGACAATGGGGTCGTAGGCTTTAACCTTGGCGCCGAGGCGATTCAATTGCTCGATGATATTCAGCGCCGGCGCGTCTCGCATATCGTCGGTATCGGGTTTAAAGGTCAGTCCGAGCAAACCGATGACCTTACCCTTGAGGATCTTCAACTCCTGTTGCAGTTTTTCCACCACAATCAGGCGCTGGCGGTTGTTGACGCTGACCGCGGCGTTGAGAATTTCCGTGGTGTAACCGTAGTCTTTAGCGGTGTGGATCAAAGCTAGGACATCCTTGGGAAAACAGGAGCCGCCCCAACCAATGCCAGCCTGTAAAAACTTACCGCCAATGCGGGAGTCCAGACCAATCCCCTTGGCCACCTGAGTCACGTCGGCGCCGACCCGGTCGCAGATATTGGCCACTTCGTTGATGAAACTAATTTTGGTGGCCAAAAAAGCGTTGGCGGCGTATTTAATCATCTCAGCCGAACTCAGATCCGTCACCACCACCGGCACCGCTGGCAAATCGGGATGGTCGCTAAATTGACGCTGGATTAACGGCTCATAGAGGCGTTGCATTAAGGCAATCGCTTCGGCGCTATTTCCCCCCAGCACAATCCGGTCGGGGTTAAAGGTGTCGTAAACCGCCGAGCCTTCCCGCAAAAACTCCGGGTTGCTGACTACGTCAAAGTTGGGAGTATAGGTAATCTCCTCCCCCTGGGCGGTTTTAACGCCTTCTAAGATCAACATCCGCACCCAATCCCCGGAGCCGATAGGCACGGTAGATTTATTCACCACCACCCGATAGTGGGCGTCGTCCAAGTGCAGACCAATGCCCCGGGCCACCGCTTCCACATAGCGAGTGTCGCTTTCCCCTGTTGGCAGAGCCGGAGTGCCCACGGCGATAAAGAGAATTTCCCCCTGACGGACGCCGGCGCTTAAATCGGCGCTGAATTCTAAACGCCCGCTTTGCATATTCGCCACCATCAGTTCCGACAACCCCGGCTCGTAGATGGGGGACTGGCCCGAGCGCATCAGTTTGATTTTTTCTTCGTTGTTGTCAATGCAAACGACCTGGTGTCCAATCTGAGCTAGGCACACCCCAGTGACTAAGCCCACATAACCCGTACCAATAACGCACACTCGCATAGGAGACACAGAATTCCGTTTAGATAAGATGACTTGCCGGAGATTTGGCGGAACGCGCCTCTTAGCCTAGGGGAATGGGGGAACTTTGTCAAAAAAAGAACCCAGTTTCCGGGGCAGAAAACTGAGTGTAGGACGGGGCTATTTGGCTTGGGCGGCGACTTTCACCACCTCGCTGAAGGCCCCTGGATCGAGGATAGCCAACTGAGCCAGCATTTTGCGGTTGAGGTCGATGTTGGCTTTTTTGAGTTGTCCCGCGAGTTTGCTGTAGCTCAAACCTTCGATACGGGCGGCGGCGTTGATGCGAGTGATCCACAAGCGCCGGAAATCCCGTTTGCGCTTGCGACGGTCTCGATAGGCGTTGCGCAGAGCTTTCATCACCTGTTGGTTAGCGGTGCGGAAGAGTTTGGAGTGGGAGCCCCGGAACCCTTTGGCTAACTTCAGGATTTTTTTGCGTCGTTTGCGGGCGACGTTACCCCGTTTGACCCGAGTCATAGGCGTTTAGGAATGGGTAAAGGAAAAAAGGAAGAATTTGACCGCGGCCCCTAGATGTAGGGCAACATCAGCCGGACGTTTTTCTCGTCGGCTTCGTGGACTAAGGCGCTTTGGGAAAGGCGACGACGACGTTGTTCAGCGCTTTTATGCTCTAAAAGATGATTTTTAAACGCTTTCCGACGCACAATCTTTTTGCCACTGCCCGTAGGACGAAAACGCTTAGCGGCGGCTTTACGAGTTTTTAGCTTGGGCATACTCAAGTTGCGAATTTTTCACGGTCTATCATCTTACCACGAATTGGGCGGGGCGACGACTCGGGGGCGGTTAAGCGTTGGAGGACGCTAATTCGCTAAACAATTCCCCATAGCGTCGGGCTTGCAGATCTTGACTCAAGCAGGCGACGGCTTTTTGACGGGCTTGCCGGCCTAAGCGGGGAGACTGGGTTAAGACTTCTCCAATTCCCCGGGCCAAATCCTCGGCGCTGAAAGGGGCCGCTAGATAACCATTTTCGCCGTGATCCACTAAATCCGGCAGACCGCCGATCCGAAACGCGACCGCGGGGGTTCCGCAGGCGAAGGCTTCCACCACGGTGTTGGGCAAATTATCCTCCTCTGACGGCGCCACAAAGACATCGGCGCTGGCGTAGGCCAGGCGCAGGGAGAGGTCGTCCTGGAGAAAGCCGAGGTAACGGGTGGGAAAACCGAGATTTTCTGTCTCTCCAGGGGACTGATTCCCGAAAATCAGTAATTGCGCCCGTTCCCGCCAGGGGGTTTGACCCAACCGCTCCAGCGCCGCCTGGAGATGGTGAAAGCCCTTGCGTTTGGCCCCAGAGGCGCCGAAGAGGATGACGGGGCGTTCTGGGGAGAGTCCAAGGATTTGCTTCGCCTCGGCTTTATCGATAGGCGCGTAGGTTTCTAAATCGATACCGTTGGGAATTAACCGCAGAGGATAGCCGCAGAGGAGCGGACTTTTTTCAACCTGCTCCCGGAGCCAAGAACTGAGGGGAACTAGGGTTAGGTCTAGGTTTTGCCAGCTTTTTTGTTTCCGGCGCCAATTGCGATAGGCCAGGTCTCGCTCCCGACTCGAACCCAGTTGGGGACAAGCGCCGCAGTGGCTTAAATATTTATCGCACCCCCGGCTGTAGTGGCACCCCCCCGTCAGGGACCAGAGGTCGTGGAGGGTCATGGCCACTGGTTTATGCAATTGGGCTAGGGTTTCGATTTTCATAAAGCCCCCCTGGGTCCAGTGGACGTTAATCACGTCGGGATCAAGGCGCCGGACAGTCTGGGCTAGGCGCTCCGGGAGCCATTGGGGGGAAAAGTATTCCGTTTGCTTCTGGGGGTAAAACTTGAGGGGAAACTGGTCAAGACGGGGCCGGGCTTGGGAGAGGGCTAAATCGAGGGAGGATTGGGGGCCGATGACAGCGGGATCGGAGGAGTATTTTTTGTTCACCAGCATCCAGGACTCGACTCCGGGGCGGCGCTGTAATCCCTGATGGAGGCGATAGGCGGCCTTGGCCGCTCCCTGCCAAATGTCGTAGGCGCTGAGAATTAAAACTTTAATCACTGACTATTTGGAAATATAGTCTTTGAGTAAATCCAGCAATTTGGCCTTTGTTAACGCGCCTTCGTGGGAGAGTAGAAGTTGATCGCCCCGGAAGAGACGCAAAGCCGGAACCCCCTCCACTTTATATCTGTCCACGGTCTGGCGGCTATCGTCCACCGCCAGTTTCAACACCTTCAGCTGGGAGGCGTAATCCGTGGCCAGCGCCGCGATAGCGGGGGACATCAAACGACAGGGGCCGCACCAAGACGCCCAAAAATAGGCCAGGGTCAGGTCGTTCCCCGGCGCCACGTGCTGGCTAAATTCTTGATCGGTGATTTCGAGCAAACTCATCAGACCTTAATTCCGGTTGCTAGAGAAAAGAGGCGCTCGATGATTAAACGCCTTTAGGTTAAGAATTATAACAGCCCCGTCCCTCTTGAAAACCGGAATGGCAAGACCTCCTCCCAGACTGCGTCTGGAGGGATGGATTCTTGCGCCGGCGCTGGGAGGGGGAACCTTCCCCGGTATAATTAAGAAAAATTTAGCTTTAGTCTCTAAATCGCCACAGTCGAGTTATTAAGAATGCGTATTTTAATTATGGGAGGAACCCGCTTTATTGGGGTTTATCTCACTCAAATTCTCCATCAACAGGGTCATGAAGTCGTTCTCTTTAATCGGGGTAAAAAACAGCCGCCTATTCCTGGGATTCAACAGATTCACGGCGACCGCCAAGATCCTCAACAACTTAAGGACAAGCTCGGCGCCGAAGAATTTGACGCCATTTTTGATAATAATGGCCGCGAGCTAAGCGACACCCAGCCGCTAGTGGAACTCTTTCAAGGACGCCTTCAGCATTTTATTTATATCAGTTCCGCCGGGGTTTACCGCCAATCCGACCAAATGCCCCACCAAGAAAACGATCCCGTCGATCCCAAAAGTCGTCACCGGGGTAAATTCGCCACAGAAGAGTACTTATCTGAATCCGGTATCCCGTGGACTTCTGTTCGTCCCACCTATATCTACGGGCCTAAAAATTATAATCCCCTAGAATCTTGGTTCTTTGACCGCCTGAGCCGGCGCCGTCCAGTCCCGATTCCGGGGAACGGGCAATACATCACTCAACTGGGTCATGTGGAAGATTTAGCCCTGGCCCTAGCGGCGCTGTTGGCAAAACCCCAAACAATCGGACAAATTTATAATATCTCTGGCGACCGTTACGTTACCTTTGACGGTCTGGCCCGAGCCTGCGCGGAAGCCATGGGGCAAGACCCCCAAACCGTCAAACTAGTGCACTACGACCCCAAGGAATTTGACTTTGGCAAACGCAAAGCCTTTCCCCTGCGGACGCAACACTTTTTCGCGGATATTCACAAAGCCCAAGCGGATTTCGGTTGGACTCCCAAGTTGAGCTTGGTGGACGGACTGCGGGACGCCTACGAAAACGATTATTGTCTGCGGCAAGAGGACGTTAAACCGGATTTTTCCTGCGACGAGGAAATTTTGGCCTTTCTTTAAGCGCCGTTTAAGACTCCAAGTTGGCGGCCTTGTCGGATCTGAGCAACGGTTTTTGAGGCCAGACGTAAATGAGACCGGAGAAGAGGGTCAGCGCGACGCTGATCCAAAAGGCGATTTGTCCTAAAGTTGGCGCGGGTTCCGGTAGCGGAGCGAGGAGTAACGCCACGGCGACAATTTGGGAGACGGTCTTTGCCTTACCCCAGAGATTAGCTCCGGGAATCTCCCCCGTTCCCCTGACCCGCCAACCGGCGATGGCCAGTTCCCGACAGAGGATCAAGAAGACCGCGGCGCTGGGCGCTTGCCCCCATTGAATGAAAATGAGCAAGGGCCCCAGAATTAAGAGTTTATCCACTAAGGGATCCAGAAACTTGCCAATCTCCGTCACCTGATCTAACTTCCGAGCGAGATAGCCGTCCAGCCAATCCGTTCCCGCGGCGATCAGAAACAGTCCGGTCATCCACGCCCGAGCCTCGACGTTAGCGGGATCTTGTCCTAATCCAAAGAGCAAGGGCAGAACCAACAGCCGAGAGAGCGTCACCCAGTTGGGAATGGTGTTCATAACTTAAAGCTCCTCTTGAGGGTTTTCCTTGGGCGCGACGCCAAACCCTCGCAACCCCCGTTGAACCCAAAGGGCGATTTGACGGCGCTGGTTAATCAAATAAATACTGACTAGCGTTAACATTACTCCCGCCCATTGCAGAGAACTGAGGGTTTCTCCCAAGAGTAAATTGCTAAAACTCAGGGCGAAAATCGGCGTTAAAAAAGTGAGGGCGCTGAGGCTGGTTAAATTGCCCTGGGCCGCCAAGTAGAAGAAAACGCCGTAGGCAAGGGCGCTCCCAAAGACCGTGGCGTAGGCGAGGTCAAACCAACCGTAGAGGCTAATATCTTGCCAGGGTTGTCCCTCTCGGGAAAGAGACAGCGCCAACAGGGGCAGTCCCCCCAGAATCATGTGCCATCCCGTCGCCACCACCGTGTCCACCCGACGGCTGAGAAAAGGAATTAAGACAGTGCCCACCGCCATGGATAAAGACGCGCAGAGCATCAGCGCCTCGCCGCTCGCCCAGAGAGCGGCCCAATCCCAATGGAAAGAGACGCTTTGGGTCGTCCAGAGGTCGTAGAACCACTGGTCCGGCAGACCAATGAAACTAATGCCGAGTATCCCGAGAACCAAGCCCAGGCACCCCCACAGCCCAATCACCTCTCGGAAAAGCCAACTGGAGAGCAGGGCCACCGCTAGGGGCTGGGAGTCGATGATGACGGAGCCTAAACCGGCGCCGGTGCGGTTGAGACCGGCGGCTAAAAAGCCCTGAAAACAAGCGCCGTCGATCAGAGCAAAAAGACTAATCCAGCCCCAGGCTCTCCAGCCCCGGGGTTGGGGGCGTCCTTGTAGCGCCGAGAAAAGTAAGACCAAGACTCCGGCGGGAATCAGTCGCGCGCTGGCGACAAAAAAAGGCCCCGTCTGGGGTAAAACCCCCTTCATGGCCACCATGGCCGTGCCCCAGAAGAAAAAAGGACTGATCAGCAGCGCCCAGGCGAAGGGACGAGCGGAGGATTTGGGGGCAAAGAGCATGGTGAGGGGGATTCGGCGCTGGGGGTTATGGTCAATGAGGGGAGCTAAGCGTCCGTCTTGCCTTTAGTGGGTTGCGGCGTTAGGGCGGCGTCGCCGGTCTGCCAGTCGGCGGGGCAGACTTCGTTCTCGTGGGACTGGACGTGCTGGATTGCCGCCAGGGCGCGTAGGGTTTCGTCCACGCTCCGGCCAAAGGAAAGATTATTAATGGTGCTGTGTTGAATAATCCCTTCCCGATCGATGATAAATAACCCCCGCAGAGCCACCCCCGCGTCGGGGTCGAGCACTTGATAGGCCCGACTAATCTCTTTTTTCAAATCGGAAACCAAAGGATAATTGATATCGCCAATACCCCCTAGACGGCGCTCGGTTTGAATCCAAGCCAAATGGGAAAATTCGCTGTCCACCGATACCCCCAGGAGTTCTGCATTTAAGTCTTTAAACGCTTGGTAGCGGTCGCTAAAGGCGATAATCTCCGTGGGACAAACAAAGGTAAAGTCGAGAGGATAGAAAAAGAGAACCATATACTTGCCCCGGTAATCCGAGAGTTTAAGCGTGACAAACTCTTGGTTGACAACGGCGGTGGCGATGAAATCAGGGGCGGGGTGTCCCACCTGGGGAAAATCGGTCATGGCGGTATTCCTCTGGGATGACGATAAAAGCGCGGAATCGATAATTAGGACTGGGAAACGGTATAACCCCTTCCCTCCATGCAAGTTCCCCAGGCTCGATAATAGGTTCTCAACTGCTCTTTTTCCGCCCGTTGCGCCTGAGTTTCCGCCTGTTGTTGTTGGCGTTGATAGTGGCCCATATCCAGCACCCCGGAGAGCGCCCCCACGGCGGCGCCGGACGCGGCGCCCCGGCCAGCGTTACCCCAAATGGCGCCGCCCACGAGACCGAGGAGACCGCCCCTAGCGGTTTCTTGCACAATGCGTCCCGCCTGGGAAGATTGGGCGGTGGTGGCCGTGGAGAGTTGGGCGGGATTAACGCCGGTCTGCTGTTGGGCCCAAGCGGAGCAGGCCGCCTGGTCTGTCTGTTGCTGTTGGGGGGATTGTCCCTGGGCGGGGTAGGCGAAGGGTTCCGGCAATAGCGCCGGGGTTTGAGTCTGGGCCCAAGCGGCGCCGGGGAAGAGGAGCAGGGAGATTAGGGTTAAACGAAGCATGACAGCGATCAGTTAACAGTTATCAGTTATCAGAGGATTGGCGCCGGAGTTGTTGAATCGTGTTTTGGTATTGAGGCGGCGCCATTTTTTCAGCTTTTTGGAAGAGGGGAGCGGCCTGTTGAAGATTCCCTTGTTGTTCAAAGACCATCGCCTGGGCTAACACCGGGCGAAAATCCTCGGGGTTGACCTGTTGAGCCGTTTCATAGACCGCCAGCGCCTCGGTAATCCGATTTTGGTCGAGGTAAATTTCCCCTAGGAGCAGTTGCAGGGAGGTGACCTGGGCGGCGCCTTCCGGGGAGGGAGTCTGGGTCTGGCGCTGAATCGCGCCGGTGATAGCCGTTTGCATCAGGGCGACGGCTTCCTGGGGACGATCCTGGGTTAAGTAAAGTTTACCCAATCCCTTCAGCGCCGCCAGGGAGAACGGGTCGTTGGCCAGCAAAGTTCGATAAAGGGCCGTAGCGCCGCTATAGTCTTGAAGGTGGGCTTTAGTTTCCGCCAGCAGGAGCGCGTATCGAGTCTGCTCCGGCGCCAGTTGGGCTAGGCGCTCCAGGGGCATGAGGGCGCTTTTCAGGTCTCCTTGTTGCAGTCGGGTTTCTAGTAGCCCCAACAGCGCCGTTTGATTGCTGGGTTCCCGCTCCAAGACCAGTTGGTAACCTGTGGCTTGGCTCTCCAGTTGGGTCGGCCCCGACGGCGCAGGGGCGCCGGAGCGTTGCCAAATACTGGTAACTAGGGGCAGAGCGGAGAAGAGAATCAGGGCCGCTAGCATTAAAATCAAGGCGCCATAGACCCAGGGGCTACGTTTGGAAGAGGACGCTTTCACTGTGGGATGCCATCCGTAAAAGAAGACTGCTAGCTATCGTAAGCCGATTTATCCCCTTCTGGTTCCTAGGCGGGCAATCCGGGGGCGAAAAACAACAAACCCCTCCGACATCAGAGGGGCTGGTCGCGCGATCCATGAAAGACTGGGGGCGTTTAGCGCCGACGAGAACGCTGGCGTCTGCGGGTGGCTTCCTTACGCTTGCGTTTTTCCTGGGGAGTTTCAAAAAATTGGTGTTTCTTGAAATCGGTATAGATACCCGCCTTGGCGACTTGGCGCTTGAAGCGCCGCAGAGCGGATTCAATGGGTTCATTTTGACCAACAACGACTTGAGTCATTCCTGCGTTTTCAAACCTCCTGAATAAATGGGATAGGGTAAACCGGGGGAAATAAACACCCCTAGCCTTCCCATCCTACTCTATTTCGGCGCTTAGGGTAAAACTTCCTGCCCCACGGCTTTATAACGCAGCCAGGCCACATGGGAGCGGGGGTCGGAGTAGTCCCGGATAATGACGCCCTTTTGGGAGGCCCGCTCAAAGGCCACCAACAGGGGAATTTCCGCTTGAAAGAGGGGCAACTGGGCTTCCTCCAGCGCCCGCCGGGCGTCTTCGCCGCTCCGGGTCCGGGCGTCCACCTTGGTCAGCAGAATTTTGTAATTAACCTTCAGGGGAGTCAGTTGCTCCACGGCCTTAAAGGTGGCGTCTAAATCCAAATGGTTGGGGGTGGTGGGCACAATCAACAGATCGCTCCCCTGGGCCAAATCCTTAAATTCCTCCGCTTCTGGGCGGGCTTTGGTATCGATGACGATATGAGTGTATTTACGAATTAGATTGGTGGCGCCGGCTTGGGAGGCCACAAAAAAGGGGAGCTTCTCTTCCCTTGACCAGATCAGGGCCGAGCGGTTGCGGTCGGCGTCGATCAACAGGGTCGGCGCTTTTTGTTGCAGGTAGGCGGAGAGGTGGATGGCCGTGGTGGTTTTGCCGACTCCCCCTTTCAGCGCCGTGATAGCGATAATCATAGACGATACAAATATATAAAACCGACTTTATCAAGCTAAGACTCAATTCCCGCCCCGATTGTTCTCCGGCCCCAGGCGCGCTAGGCTGACCCTGGGGTTACGCGTCGCCGGGGTTTGTCCTAGGCGCTCAGGCTGAGGATTTCTCCCACCAGCGCCATACTTTCCTCGTAGAGGACGTCCCGGCCCCAGCGTTGCAGTTGACGCCCCAGGAGTTGCTCGGTGTTTTGATCCTCCAGCGCCGAAACCTGTTGAATACGGTAGGCTTGAGCGCCGCCCCCGGCTTCCATGCGCATACAGCCCATGGTTCCCGAACAAAGCACGGTGCCGCAATCGGCTTGGTCGTTGGTGGAGGCGAGTTTTAGGCTAATCAGATCTCCGAGAATTTGACCGCTATCGGCCACCGGCAAGCCCGCCAGTTCCGCCTCAATAAAGCGTTGATCCGCCGAGACAAATTGAATATGGCGAATGTCGTAGAGACCCGGTTCGTGGACGTAGGAAACCGGACGCCACTGGAGACGGCTAGCCGCCCAACCTAAAAACATCAGCGCCTGGGCGTGGTTCCCTTTTTCATAGTCAATCGAGACCAAATCAATTTCCCGCACCGCGGCCCGGCGCTCCGGCGCGTCGAAGGCTTCGGCGGTGAGTTCTTGCCAAGGCGCCAAGCGGGCCCAGTTCAGATCCGCCAGATTCATGCCCTGGCTTAGCAGTCGTCCCATCTCCCCTAGATCGGTTTCCGGTTCAACAAAGAAGCTAGAGTCCGTAATCACCAAATCCACCCAGGCGCTCAAGCGCCGAAACAGAGGATATTCCGCTTCCGGGCTGGCCTTCCACCAGAGGTATTTGGGGAGTTCCGGGATCATCAACTCGGTGACGACGCCTCCCACCCGCTCTAGCGCCTCGGAGGTTCCCCGGAGGGTGACGTATTCGCAACAGACTAAGGTGTTTTTATGGCGCTTTTGGATGGGGCAGTAGGCGGAGACCTGGGCCTGAACGCCCGCGTCCGCCTCCGGGGTAGGGCAGAGGGTGATAATGCGACAAGGGTTCGAAGCGGCGATGGCGTCGGCGATACCGCTTCCTTCTAGATCCGGGGAATAGGGTTGGGCCAGCCGCTGGGCCGCGGTGGTGAGGGCGCCGTTCACTTTCGCTTGCTCAAATTCCGTCTTTAGACGCTGGGTAAATTCAGCGTTGCTCTGACCGGTGGCGGGAAGCTCAAAAGCTTTCTGAGCGGATTTAATGGCCGCCGTCATTCGGGGGCCGACAATGCCGTCGATGGGGCCGGTGTAATAGCCCAGCGCCGCCAGTAGGGATTGAACGCTATCGGGTTCGTAGACTAAAAAGCTAAAGGTGGCGGCCCGGGTCGCCGCTAGACCGTCCTCCGTTTGGCCGTAGCTCTGCCAAATTTGGGACAATTCGGCTTCAATCACGTCGAGGGACACATCCTTGGGCGCCTGCAGGGAGACGAGGGGAGGAGCTTGGGTCTGACTCATGGAATAACCGCCCCTAGAAGGGGGAAGGAGTTTCCCCCCATCTTAGGCCGCACTTAGACAGATGACAGATTTCAGAGGACAGATTTCAGATAACAGAGGTTTTTCTCTTGGGGAGACGGGTTTAAGGGGCGGAAGCGCCGTCGGTTAAGGTGACTGGGGCCCGATTCCCCAAGCGCTCCGTTAGGGTTGCGGTAATCAGGTGGGAGAGGACGCCGAGGGGCCCGGCAAAGAGACAGAGGGCTAGGGAGTGAAACACCCAGATCCCCTTTTCCTGCCCCTGCCAGTAAATCCAGCGCCCGACAAAGAGATCCATCACGAGGTAATGAGTCCAGCCGGTGGCCATAACCGTTTCATTGCTAAAGGCCTGGGCCAAATCCTTCAACTGTCCGCCGGCCAAAGCTTCTAGGCTTTCGGGGCTGAGGGAGAGGGTGGACAGGACAAAGAAATAGAGATAAACGCAGGCCAACAGCGCCAAGGGAACGAGGGAGCCTAGGAGCCAGCGGGTGCCTCGCCAGTTGGGCAGAAAAATCATGGCCCCCCAAAAAGGAAGCACGGCTCGATTCGCCAGGTTAAAAATCAATTCAGTCATCACGTTCAGTTAAACTCCCTCCCGGTTAAAACCGGAGTATTTTCAGGGGGACATCGCCGCGCTAGGTCGCAGGTTCAAAAGGCCCCCTGGCTCAAGCGCCGCTCAACGGCTTGGACGTCTAGATTTTTGCCAATGAAGACGAGGCGGGTTTCCCGGGCCTCCTCCCGGTGCCAGGGACGGTCATAAAAGGTTTCCCAACGGGCCCCGACCCCCTGGAGCGTCAGCCGTAGGGGTTTATGGGGCAGGTTGACAAAACCCTTGACCCGGTATAGATCCTGCTCTTCTTGAATGTCCTTGAGCGCCGTCAGCAGTTCCTCTAGATTTAACGTTTCCGGCGCCGCAAAAGACCAGGATTGAATCTCGTCGTCGTGGTCGTGGTCTTCCTCGTCGTGGTGGCTGGGTCGAGAGTCTAAATGGTCTTCCACCGCTAACCCTAAGCCCAGCAATAGATCTAGGGAAACCCGACCCCCCTGGGTGGGCATCACCTTAACCCCCGGTCGCAGATGGGGCGCCAGTTGATCTTTCAGGGAGCCGAGTTGCTCTGGGGTCACTAAATCCGCCTTAGTTAACAGGACTAAATCGGCGCAGGCCAACTGATCGATAAACAACTCTTCCAAGGGCGTTTCGTGGTCTAGGGCCTCGTCCGCCCGGCGCTGGGACAATAGCGCCGCCAAATCCGTCGCCAGCCGTCCCTGACTGAGCGCCCAGGCGTCCGCCACCGTCACCACCCCGGAGACTGTGGCTCGGGAGCGAATCTCCGGCCAGCGAAACGCCTGCGCCAGGGGTTTTGGCAAAGCCAGACCAGAGGTTTCGATAATAATGCCCTCCGGCGGCGCTTCTAAATCCAAAAGCTCCCGCATGGCGGGAAAAAATTCCTCCTGCACCGTGCAACAGAGGCAACCATTGGCCAACTCTAGAATAGGCGGCGCTTCCCCCTCGCAACAGCCCCGAAGCAGTTCCCCGTCAATGCCCACCTCCCCAAATTCGTTCACCAGCGCCGCCAGCCGCCGGCCGGGGTTATTTTGCAACAGGTGGCGAAGGAGGGTCGTTTTGCCGGCGCCGAGGAAGCCGGTAATTACGGTGACAGGAACTTTGCTCATGGAAAATAGGTTAAGACGTTAACGACGGGAATAGTCGTCTTGGAAACGGACAATATCATCTTCTCCTAGATATTCGCCGTTTTGCACTTCGATGATCACGAGTTTGATCACCCCGGGATTTTCTAAGCGGTGGGCGGTGCATTGAGGCACATAGGTGGATTGGTTAGCCTCCAGCAATTCGACGGTTTCGCCGCAGGTGACCTTAGCGGTGCCGGAGAGCACAATCCAATGCTCGCTCCGATGGTGATGCATTTGTAGGCTGAGACGATGGCCGGGATTGACTTCAATGCGTTTAATTTTATAGCCGTTGCCTTCTTCCAAGGTGGTAAAGGACCCCCAGGGACGAGTTTCGGTCTCGCCGCCGGGAGTGATGGGATAGACGGGAGAGGGGGGCGGAGAAAGGGTCAAAGAAGTCATGGCGTCGGTTGTTCCTCACAAAAACGGTTCGATCAGCTTAACCTAAAGATAACGGTAGCGCCGGGCCTCCTAGGGTAGAATCGGGACAACTCTCCAGACTAACGCTTGCTCGTCATGACTAGCCCGAACCTCAAAGATCCTCAGTACTACTTTAACCGCGAGCTGAGCTGGATTGCGTTTAACTATCGCGTCTTAGCGGAGGGGCTAGACGAACGCACGCCCCTGCTAGAGCGTCTCAAGTTTTTGGCGATTTTTAGCTCCAATTTAGACGAGTTTTTTATGGTGCGGGTGGCGGTGCTCAAGCAACAATTGGAGGCTCAGGTCACCAAGCTAACCCCTGACGGGCGGGATCCCCAGACCCAACTGGACGAAATCAGCGAGCGCCTGCGGCCTTTGATTCAGGAACAAGACCGAACCTTTGAATATACCCTCAAGCCCCAATTGGCCCAGGAAGGGATTCATCTAATTAACTATGTGGATCTGAGCCAGGAGGAGCGAGCCTATCTCCATCAGTTTTTTAAAGAGCATATTTTCCCGGTTTTAACCCCCCTAGCCGTCGATCCGAGCCATCCTTTCCCCTACATTTCCAATCTGAGTTTAAATTTAGCCGTGGTGGTGCGCAATCCCGACACGGAGGAAGAGCTTTTCGCCCGGGTTAAAGTGCCCCAAAGTTTGCCCCGCTTTGTCTCTCTACCGGCGGAGGTCTGTCGTCCCCAGGGCGATTCCCATTGGGTCTGGACAGGAGTGCCCTTAGAACAGGTGGTGGCCCACAATTTAGAGGCGCTGTTTCCGGGGATGATTATTCAAGAGTGCCATCCCTTCCGGGTGACTCGCAACGCGGATCTGGCGGTGGAAGAAGACGAAGCCGACGATTTGCTCCTAGCCATCGAAGAAGAACTGCGCAAGCGCCGGGTGGGCAAATCCGCTGTGCGCTTGGAACTCCACGCCTCCACTCCGGCGCCGATCCGGGAGCGCCTACGGACAGATTTAGAAGTTCAAGAACAGGATATTTACGATATTGAGGGGTTACTGGGCTTAAAAGACCTCTTTTTCTTTCTCTCTCTGCCCTGTCCCCACCTGAAAGACGCGCCCTGGACCGCGGTGGTGCCCAGCTTTCTGAAACGGGTTAAGGAAATTGTGGACGGAGACGAGGACGGTCGTATTCAACAGGAAGGAACGGATATTTTCAGCCTCATCCGGCAGGGAGATATTTTAGTTCACCATCCTTACCAATCCTTCAGCGCCTCGGTGCAACAGTTCATCACCCAGGCGGCCTACGACCCCGATGTGCTGACCCTAAAAATGACCCTCTACCGCACCTCCGGGGATTCTCCCATCGTTCGCGCCTTGATTGCGGCGGCGGAAAACGGCAAGCAGGTGGCGGTGTTGGTGGAATTGAAGGCTCGATTTGACGAGGAAAATAATATTACCTGGGCCCGCAAATTAGAGCAATCAGGGGTTCACGTTGTTTACGGTTTGGTCGGCCTCAAAACCCACACCAAGACTATTCTCGTGGTGCGTCAGGAAGGCAACACGCTCCGGCGCTATGTCCACATCGGCACAGGAAACTATAACCCCAAAACCGCTAAGCTCTACACGGATTTGGGACTCCTCACCTGCCGCGAAGAATTAGGAGACGATTTAACCCATCTCTTTAATTTCCTCACCGGCTATTCCCGCCAAACTCAGTACCAAAAACTGCTAGTAGCACCGGTGAATATGCGGGAACGGATGGTGGCCATGATTAACCGGGAGGCGGAGCATTGCCGCAACGGCGGGAGCGGTCGCATTGTGGCCAAGATGAACGCTCTCGTGGACGCGCCGGTGATTCGGGCGCTGTATGACGCCTCCCAGGCGGGAGTCAAGATCGACTTGATCGTGCGGGGGATTTGTTGTCTGCGCCCCGGCCTAGAGGGGGTAAGCGAGAATATTCGGGTCATGAGTCTGGTGGGGCGCTTTTTAGAGCATTCCCGCATTTTCTACTTCCACAACGGCGGTCAGGAGGAAATTTACATCGGCAGCGCCGACTGGATGACCCGCAACCTTAGCCGTCGGGTGGAGGCCATTACCCCCATTGACGATCCCCACATCCAACAGGAGCTTCAGGAAATTTTAGGCGTCCTACTGGCGGATAATCGTCACGCCTGGGATTTACTGCCCAACGGCAAATATATTCAACGGCGCCCGGAGCGGCCGGAGGCGGCTCAAAGCGCCCAGGATCGGTTTATGGAAATGGCGCTGGCGAGTCATCAGGAAACCGGCGAAGATTAATTTTCTCGTCGTCCTCAAGAGCGGATGATTCCCCCCAACCCCCCCTTTCCAAGCTACGGTGTACACACAAGTCTTTGGTTTTGTCATTAACCTTATCTCGCCCTCTAAATCCCCCAATTCTGAGGGACTTTGAACTCAGAAAAGCTCCGAACTCCCCCCAAAATTGGGGGGCTGGGGGGGCAAAACGAGGCTGATGGGTAGATGTGTGTACACGATAGCCTTTCCAAGGGGGGGGTAACCGGAGCGAGCCTAAGCCGCGACGGGAATCTGAAGGTTATCCGGGGTTTTTACTTCCGCCAGAAGCGTCTGGAGTTCGTCTCCTTCGATAACCTCGGTTTCGAGAATTTTCTCGGCGATGGTTTCTAGGAGCCCTCGGTTGTGGTTCAAAATCGCAAGGGCGTTGGCGTGGCCCTGCTCCACAATGTCCTTAACTTCCTGGTCGATTTCCTTGGCGGTGCCGTCGCTCACGGCCCGGCGGGGATTCATGACGCCGTCGTTGAGGAAGGCGTTCTGTTGTCCTTTTTCGTAGGCCAGGGGCCCGAGAATTTTACTCATGCCGTAGGTGGTGACCATCCGTTCCGCCAGATCCGTGGCCCGTTGCAGGTCGTTAGCGGCGCCGGTGGTGATACTGCCAAAGATAATTTCTTCGGCGGAGCGGCCCCCCAACAGGGTGGCGATTTGATCCCGGATTTCCGACTCGGAGAGCAGGAAGCGGTCTTCCGTGGGCATTTGTAGGGTGTACCCCAGCGCCGCCATCCCCCGGGGGACGATGGAAATTTTAGCCACTTTGCCGCCGCCGGGCATGACGGCGCCCACCAGGGCGTGGCCCACTTCGTGGTAAGCCACAATGCGCTTTTCTTTATCCGACAGCACTCGACTTTTTTTCTCCAACCCCGCGACAACCCGTTCGATGGCTTCCCGAAAATCGGCGTTGGCCACAGTTTCCCGTTTATTGCGGGCCGCGAGCAGCGCCGCTTCGTTGACCAGATTGGCCAGGTCGGCGCCGGCGAAACCGGGGGTGCGGGTGGCGATTTCCTTGAGATCCGCGTCGGGGCCGAGTTTGACTTTGTTGGCGTAAATTTCCAGAATTTTCAGCCGTCCGGCCAAATCGGGCCGGTCCACCAGCACTTGCCGGTCAAAGCGTCCCGGTCGCAGTAGGGCTGGATCTAGAGTTTCCGGGCGGTTGGTGGCGGCCAGCACGATCACGGTGGAACCCGCGGCGCTGAAGCCGTCCATCTCCGTTAACAGTTGGTTTAACGTCTGCTCCCGTTCGTCGTTGCCTCCCATGAAGGGGCCGCTAGCTCGGGATTTGCCGATGGCGTCTAGCTCGTCGATGAAGATAATACAAGGAGCTTGCTTGTTAGCCTGCTCAAACAGATCCCGGACTCGGGCGGCGCCGGCGCCGACGAAGAGTTCCACAAATTCGGAGCCGGAGATACTGAAAAAGGGCACGCCCGCTTCTCCCGCAACCGCTTTAGCTAACAGGGTTTTTCCCGTTCCCGGCGGCCCCACCAGCAGAACGCCCTTGGGAATGCGGGCGCCGATGGCGGTGTAGCGTTGGGGAAATTTGAGAAATTCGACAATTTCTTCCAGTTCCGCCTTCGCTTCCTCCACCCCAGCCACATTGGCGAAGGTAATTTTTTCCGTTTCCCCCTGCACATAGACCTTGGCTTTACTTTTCGTGAAAGATAAGGCCCCGGCCGGGCCCCCGCCGCCGCCGCCGCGGTTGAGGAAAAATTGCCAAATCCCCACAAAAATCAGGGGGGGAATCACCCAACTAAGGATGGTGCCAAACCAAGAATTACGGGGGGGCGGCGCCGCGGCGAATTCAATGCCCTTGGCTTCTAGGCGCTTGGGCAGTTCGAGGTCAAAAATAGGGGTGGTGCGCAGAACCTGTCCCAGGGCGCCGCCCTGATTGGTTTCACTCTCCTGATCCCCTTTTAACTGGTAGCGGATTTCGTTTTGGGCCACATAGACGCTGGCCACCTTACCGTCTTCAACTTGGTCGATGAATAAACTATAGGGAACCTGCGGAATCGGGCGCCCGAAGACCTGGGGAGCGAAGAGGTTGACAATCAAAAATATTGTCCCGCCCCAGAAAAGAACCGCCCCGAGTTGCCGCCGCCAAGCGGGTTGGGGTTTAATAGCCATAGGATTATCAGTGGATGTTTTGAACTTGGCTTTTATTGTAGGCTCCGGGATGGCGGCAAAAGAAGGGCGGAAAAGCGAACCCCAGCCGCGTCTAGTCTCTAGCGCCGAGAAACGACTCCCGTTCCATCGCAAAGATTAAGCCTTCCCGAGGGGAAGAACTTTTGCTGTATTGGGTTTTAAAAACGGAGAGGGAGGGATTCGAACCCTCGTTGAAGTTACCCCCAAACAGCATTTCCAGTGCTGCGCCTTCAACCGCTCGGCCACCTCTCCAGTGGTCACAAAGACTCATTGTACAATAAGCGGGGGCCGAAGCGCCTCACAGCCGACTCAAAAATTTCTCTTGGCCCTCAAAATTCCTATGACCGCCCACTATTCCGTCCGCGTCCACCACCGTCAGACCGGGGAAATCCAGGATTTTACCGTCCCCGACGACCGCTACATCCTCCACAGCGCCGAAGGTCTGGGTTACGAATTGCCCTTTTCCTGCCGTAACGGCGCTTGCACCAGTTGCGCCGTGCGGGTGTTGTCCGGGGAAATTCACCAGCCGGAGGCGGTGGGGTTGTCCCAAGAGTTACGAGACCGGGGTTACGCCCTCCTCTGCGTCAGTTACGCCCGGTCGGATCTGGAAGTGGAGACCCAGGACGAAGACGAAGTCTACGAACTCCAGTTTGGTCGCTATTTTGGCGGCGGGCGGGTGCGTTTTGGGCTACCCTTAGAGGACGATTAAGACCCCCTTCCCGATGATGTCCGATCTCCAGCGCCGACAAACTTGGCTAGAGATAGCCACCGAGGCCGCCCTAGCTGGCGGTCATTTAATCGCAAGCCTCTTTGGCCATTTAGAAGAGATCCGAGAAAAAGGGCAAGCGGGGGATCTGGTGACGGAAGCGGATCAAAAGGCCGAGGCGCTGATTTTAGAAATTCTGGGGCGTCATTGCCCCGACCACGCCATCCTGGCGGAGGAATCCGGTTATCAGGGGGAGGCCGACGCGCCCTACCTCTGGGCCATCGATCCTTTGGACGGCACCACCAACTACGCCCACGGTTATCCCGTCGCCTGCGTCTCCATCGGCCTGTTGGTTAACGGCGTCCCCGAGGTGGGAGTCATTTACAATCCCTTCCGCCGGGAATTGTTCCGCGGCGCCGTCGGGTTGGGCGCCACTTTAAACCGCGTTCCCACGCGAGTTTCCCAGACCGCGACCCTGGCCCAAAGTTTATTGGTGACGGGCTTCGCCTACGACCGGCGCCAGACCAAAGATAACAACTACGCCGAGTTTTGCCATTTGACCCACCTAACCCAGGGCGTGCGTCGGAGCGGCTCCGCCGCCATTGACATTGCGGACGTGGCCTGCGGGCGTCTAGACGGTTACTGGGAGAGAGGGATTAAGGCCTGGGACATCGCCGCTGGCGTCGTTATTTTGCGAGAGGCGGGGGGGCAGGTCAGCGCTTACGATGGCGGCGCTTTAGACTTAAAGAGCGGGCGAATTCTCGCCACCAACGGACATTTACATCAAGAACTGAGCCAGGCCTTGGCCCAAACGCCAGCTTGGTTTCGTTCACAATACTCTTAACCCAATCAGGGAGCCGGGGTAACCTTAATTTTTATTTACCCTAACCCGCGGGATTTTTAGCCGATAATGGCTATAGGGTTGGCGCTATACCGGGGCAATAATCAGAACTATGATTTCTTTTCCGCTTAAACAGGGTTTGTTTCAATACGATTTAATGGATCACTACGCCATTTTGGGCGCGTCCTTGGACGCGACTCCCCAACAGATCCGTCAGGCTTACTTAAAAGTCGCCTATCGTCTCCACCCGGACACCTGCAAAGTCGCTAGCGAAGGCGATAAAAAACTAGCGGCTAAGCTTTTTTCTAAGTTGGTCAACCCGGCCTACGAAGCGCTCTCTAGGGAAACCAGCCGGACGGAATATCTACTCATCGCCTCCCAAACCGCCCGTAATGTCAAAGACGAGGCGGAGAAAATCGCCCGCCTTAACGCCAACACCCAAAAGCTCTGGGCCGCCAAAAATAACCCGGAATTGGTCTATCGCCAAATCCTTCAACCCCTAACCCAGGATCTCTACAGCGGGGATTTAAGCCAAATTTTTCCGAAAATCGCTCAAATTAGCGAGCTAAATCTGGTCTTTCTATTGCTAAAAGGCGAGCAAAAGACTCGGGTTCGTCCCCCGGCTCAAGCGCAACCGAGAGGGACGGTTGTTCAATCCACGCCCTTGGAGGCCTCCGGGACGGTAGAGGCGCCGGCCGCGCCGCCTCCGGCGCCGAAACTCTCGCCCCAGGAAGCCCATCTGCGTCGGGCTAACGAATATTTTGATAAAAATCAGTTTAATCAAGCGATTTCCGAACTGCGGGAGTTGCTCAAACTAGAGCCGAAAAACGCCGAGGCCCATTGTTTGCTCGGATTGTCTTATCTCAAAAGCAAGATGCTGACTATGGCGAAGGTGCATATCAAAACCGCCTGGGAACTTGACCCCAGCAATCCGAGGATTCTGATGGCCAAGCGGGAGTTGGATAAACAATCCACCGCCGGCGCGAGCCAGTCGGAAAATAAAACAACCTCTAAGGGAACCTTTCTCGGGGGACTCTTTGGGGGCGGGGGCAAGAAAAAGTAAGATAGGAAACCGTCGCCCCTTCTAGATTCCATGATTCATCACCCCCCCGCCGGCGCCCGCGATTTACTGCCCCTGGAAGTGGCCCAGAAAGCTTGGATTAACGACCGGCTCCAAGCGGTCTTTCAACGCTGGGGTTACCAACGGATTGTCACCTCCACCCTGGAAGGGTTGGACACTCTCGTGGCCGGCGGCGCCATCCATCCCCAAACGGTTTTGCAACTCCAGGGCGCCGAAGGAAGACTGGGGCTAAGACCGGAACTGACGGCCTCCATCGCCCGCGCCGCGGTGACTCGACTGCCGGAAACCGACTTTCCTCAGCGCCTCTGCTATCGGGCCAATATTTTCCGCCAACCGCCCCAGGGCTATCCCGGCAAGCAGATGGAATTTTACCAGGCGGGAGTAGAGCTATTGTATGTAGGCGGAGTCGGCGCCGACGCGGAGATTGCGCTCCTGCTTGGGGATTGTTTGCGAAGCTTGGGGTTAGAGAATTGGCAATTAATCTTGGGAGACGCGGGACTGACCCGAACCCTGCTGGAGCGTCTACCAGAGAACCTGCAACCCCAGGTCAAAGACTGTGTCGCCAACCTAGACTGGGTGCGTCTAGAAAATTTAGACTATCCCGACGCCGACAGTCGGGCCCTAGCCCTGCAACTCTTTGATTTACGAGGAGCGCCGGCGGACATTTTTGAACAACTGGAGGGACTTGCGCCGGAAGAGACGGCTAACCTTCAAGCTCTACTCGCTCTTTTAGCGGATAACCTCGGCGCCGAGTTAATTCTAGACCTGAGCTGGATCCAGCCCTTTGATTACTACACCGGCATTGTCTTCCAAGCGGCCCGGGGCAACCAGGTCTTCGGTCAGGGGGGCCGCTACGACCAACTGCTGGGGCTTTACCATCCTCAACGTTTGCCTCTGCCTGGAATTGGTTTTTCTCTCAATATCGAACAACTCCACGACGCTCTGTTAGATTCCCCTCAACTGCCCCGGGAGGCGCCGGTTAACGATTACCTCGTTATTCCCGAAACCCCGGAAGCTCTAGGGGCGGCGCTCCGTTACGCCCAGGAGTTGCGACAAAAAGACCCCGGATTACGGGTAGAGTTAGCCCTGCAAGAAACAGACGCCCAAACCTGGCGGGACTACGCCCGCAACCAGGGCGTTAAGCAATTAATTTGGATTCAGGAGTCCGGCAACCTCCGGGGAGAGATCCTAGAGACCGACGAAGCGTTGCCTCAAGACCAGCCAGAAGAAGGGTAGGCTCTCCACCAAATAGCGCCGCCACAGCCGCTTCGGTTCCAGCAGGAGACGAAAGAGCCATTCTAGACCCATTTCGCTCATCCACTTCGGCGCTCGTTGGACGTGACCGGCTTCAAAATCAAGGGTGGCGCCGATGGCCAGAAAAATTTTAATAAAGGGAAAGCGGTTGCGGTAGCGGGCCAGCCATTTTTCCTGTTTCGGCGTCCCTAACCCCATCGCTAGAACCGTGGCGCCGGAGTCCTTCACCAGTCGGATAATTTTTTCGCACTCTTCCGGGTCCTTCTCAAACCCGAAGGGGGGAGAATAGACGTCTACCACAATGTCCCGTCCGATCTTGGCGTTAATTTTCTCCTGGGCGGTTTTAGCCACTCCCGGGCCGGCGCCGAGGAGAAAAATACGAATCGCTGGATCCTTGGCGTTGTAATGGTAGAAAGCGGGGAAAAAGTCGGAGCCGGAGATTTTTTCCCGCAGGGGTTCTCCGAGAAAATAGGAGGCAAACTGGACAATTTTGCTATCGCAGACACAATACTGGGCTTGGTTGTAGGCCCGTCTAAACTCGCCGTCCCGCCGCAATTTAATCAGGTGATCCACATTGGGGGTGACCAATAACCCGCCAGTTTGGTTCAAATCCGCTAGGAGTTCCGCCTGGGTTAAATTATCAATCGGGGTTCCTAGAATATTGACGCTGGCTTTATGAGTCAGGGGCGGGGCGAGATAATTCAGCATAGACGGTCAAACAACAACGAACCACAACGTGAGTTATTACTAGTTACACTGTCTTCCCCATAATTGTCAATAGGCCCCCTGGTTATTCATCTATGCTTGATCTCACCAAAGTGGCCGGTCAAATCCCCGGCATGGGCAATCACTTGAAAAAAGAAGCCGCCGCCAGTCGCCAGCGTCTCGAAAAGGCTTTGGCTCTATTTAGGCTTTGTCAACAGGAGCGGGAGCGTTGGCTTCAACAGCGCCGCCAATGGGGAGAGCGTCTTTTTTTCGCCGCGGCGGAGCCAGTAGAACCCCTAGATGTTTTTCCCACCCTGCCGGCGCCGCCCCCCAGCCATAGCGTCTTCGCCACGGACGGCTCCCAAATCGCCCCCTCCCACCACGAAATCGCCTATTGTTACCTGCTCAACATCGGGCGGATCATGCTCCACTACGGCCAGAACCGTCACCCCCTGCTGGACAGTCTGCCCCAAATTTATTACCAACCGGAAGACCTCTACGCCGCCCGTCAGTGGGGTATCCGCACCGAGGAATGGATGGGGCACCGTCGGGCGGCGCTGGAGGCGGAATGTTTAGCGGAGTTGGCCTGCCGTTGGGTCAAGCCCCCGGGCCCCCACGACGAGCCGAATTTAGCGATGATGGACGGCTCTTTGATTTACTGGTTTTTGGAAACTCTGCCCCAGGCCGCCAGGGAACGGATTTTGAACCCCATTCTCAACGCTTGGGAAGAATTGCGGCGCCATCAGATCCCCTTTATGGGCTACCTCAGTTTTTCCCGTAGTACGGAAGCGGTGAACTTCCTGCGCTTGCCGGCCTGCCCCTTTCCCGAACCCAACTGTCCGAGCCACTGCGACGGTCTGGCGGAAGGGGAGAAAACGCCCTGTCAGGTCTTTGACCCCCTCCGGGACGCTTCTTTTTGGGGTCATCTCCTGCAACCGGGGCAACGGAGTCCCCTCTGGCGCAGTTCCCTACGGATTTTAGACCTCTATCCCCCCGAACAAAAGATTTATTTTTGCTATGTCCATGTCGGCAGCGAAGTGGCTCGGGTAGAGTTTCCCCACTGGGTGGCGACGGACGCAACCCTTTTAAACCAAGCCCTGGGAATTATGCTGGCCCAGGTGCAAAAAGGCTACGGCTACCCCGTGGCGCTGGCGGAGGCCCACAATCAGGCGGTGGTGCGGGGAAGCGACCGGGCCCGTTTTTTCGCCCTGCTGGAGCAACAAATGGCCCGCTCCGGTCTGGAGAATATGAATATTTCTCCCAAGGAGGCTCGCAAACGGGGCAGTATTGTTTAGCGCCGGCCGTCCAGTTTAAGGGATTGTTTGGAAACGCCCTCTACTCCTCCAACTTTACGGGGGGGAGCATCTCAGATTTATCAGTTGATTTGTTTGCTTGCATCTCCGGACGCCGAAGGGCCTAGATCCATTTTGGGACGATGGGCCGAAGTTTTCCATCTAACGTTACTCTTGGAAATGTTCCCCGACATTCGGCAGGTTGCCTAAGAGAGAAGATAATATTTCTGATAGTAACTTGAGGTCAGCCGCCCTTTTTTGCTCGCTTTCAATAATAATCGAGCTTTCGGCGGCGCTCAAGCCCGCTCAGCCCTTTAAGTGGCTTGGGGCCAAATAATCAATCCCGTCGGGGCTGGTAAGGCAAGGCTTGAGCCTAATCCAGCCCATTGACCCGTCGCAAGGCCAAAACATCGCTCATATTTTTAATTTTGGTCAGAATCACCTCCAGTTGGGCGTGATCCCGAATCTCTAGTTCCAGACTAATCAGCGCCGGTTTAGCGACGGAGGTTTTCACCCGCGCGTCCCGCACATTAATCCTTTCTTCGCTGAGGCGGGCCAGAATTTCCATTAGGATCCCCACCCGGTCAATGGCTTCGATGATAATGCTCACCGGATAGGTGTGACCGTTTTGGGCGGCGGCGTTCCAGCGCACGGGGATGAGGCGCTCGCCCTCCACCTGATCCACATTGGGACACCCCTGACGGTGAATGGAAATGCCCTTAGCGCCGCGGTTGACCACCCCGATAATGGATTCCCCCGGCAGAGGATGACAACAACCGGCGATATGGTAGAGCAGACCCTCCACCCCGGCGATGGGGGAATTGCCGGCGCTGGGCGCCGGTTTAGCGGCCGGCGCGGGACTCAGCACCGGCAAGGCCGTCAGGGTCACCTCCGTTTGTTGGGTCTTCATGGTCATTTCCCGCCAGCGGTTGACCACCGAATTCAGGGTAATTTCCCCGTATCCCAAGCCAGCCAGAAGATCTTCGACCGATTGATAATTGCAACGCTCCGCCACCGCCTGCATCTGGGCTGATTTGAGGCTATTTTCCAGCCCCTTTTTCCCCAGTTCCTTTTCCAATAACTCCCGACCCCGGAGAACATTTTCATCCCGGCGCGAGCGCTTAAACCACTGGCGAATGCGATGGCGGGCGCTGGGGGTGACGGCGAAATTGAGCCAATCCAGACTGGGATGGGCGTTATTTTGGGTGACAATTTCCACGATGTCGCCGTTTTGCAATTCCGTGTCCACCCCCGACCATTGCCCGTTAATGCGGGCGCCCTTCATGTGATGCCC
>JAYKIZ010000017.1:0-3550 GCA_035285965.1 Cyanobacteriota bacterium
TTTAGAGTTATTGCCGGCGCTTTCGAGACGAAAACTTGGGTTATTCGGCACAGCGCCGCCTCCCCCCAGATCGTCTTCATCCTGAGGTTTTGGGGCGCGGGTTTCCCCAGACGTTCCCGAAATTAACTGGCTCGGCGCCGAGGCGTTCAGTAAAACGGCGCCCTCTGTCCCGGTCTGACTGATTTGCCAAAAGGCGGGACGGCTCAATTCCACTACGATGCGGCGGCCCCAGGGCTGTTGTCCCTGACGAACCTGGGTAATGGCGGCGCCGGTGGGAGCTAAAACTAGAGTATCGCCCTGTGCTTCGGCGCCGGGGAGGAGATCGGTTAAATCCAGATAGCGGTAGGGCGGCGCCCATTGGGCGGACAACTTTAAAATTTCCGTAGAAAACCATTGAACCGGCTGGCTTTGGGGCTGGGCGCTGTCCAGCAAGGTCAACCCCAAGAGATCCATGGCGCCGATATCGCTCAATCCCAAGCGGGTTTGTCCCCCGACCTGAAAATAACCCCAGGGGACGGGATAATCTTTGCCTTCCAGCCGAACCTTAGCGCCGTTAAGTTCCCGAAAATTGCCCTGGGCCTCCACGACGCCGGGGCGCTGGAGCGCTAACCCGAGAGTCAGCGTTCCCAGCAGGGAAAATCCCAATAATCCGAGGGTGGGGGAATAGAGCGGCATTTAGGATGAAGGAGACGGGCTTCACTAGACCTTCGGGTACGGCAGGCTCAGTGCAAAGCGGCTACGCTCAGCCCTCCCGCCTAGGGCGCGAGGGCGCGTTATATCTGAACTAAAGAGAAACTTCGCTCAGTTCCCGGCTCAGGTGGTCGAAGGGCGCCTCCGCTAGGCTGGACGGCCCCAGATTCGCTTCCTCGGCCATCGCTTGCACCATTTCCTTCATAATTTGAATCCCCCGCACCGTGGGGCCAATAGGCACGCCGAGGGAATTGTAGGTTTCCCGCAATCCCTGAAGCACCCGTTCGTCGAGGACGTTATTGTCGCCCGCCACCAAGGCGTAGCTGACGTAGCGCAGGTAGTAGTCCAGATCCCGCAGACAGGCGGAAAAGCGCCGGGTGGTGTAGGCGTTGCCGCTAGGGCGAATCAGTTCCGGCACTTCTTCAAAGAGTTGAGCGGAGGCCTTTTTAACCAGGGCGGCGGAATTGGCGTTGATTAACCCCGCCATCGCGATCCGGACGGCGCCGGAGTCGAAGTAGGCCTTGAGTTGGTCGAAGGCGTTGCGGTCGAGATGACGCCCGGCGACGTCGTAGTTTCTAATCAGGCTGGTAACAGCGTCTCGCATTTTAAAGAGTTCTCCCAACGGCGGATTAATTAACAAGGGTCTCTGACTTCCGGGGAAGCCAAAGATAAAAGCTGTTTCTATGATTATTTCCCAGCGAACCCACGTCAAGCCAAAACATACAAAACTATACGTTGGCCGCGGCCCCGGCGCCGGGGAGAAGTTCGTCGAGGATGACAAACTGGACGTGGTTAATGGCCAACTCGCCGATGGAAACCTGTTGTTTGTCCACCGCTTCCCCGGCGCTGAGGAACCGTTCAAAGGTGATTTCCTTGGCCATTTCCGCATGGTACCAAGCCAGACCCATGAAAAAGCGGTTGGGGTAGGGGCCCCCTTCCTGAATGTCGTCGGGGTTGGATTCCATAGGCAACCAGCCAAAACCGGGGACGTAAAACTCCAGCCAAACATGGTTAAAGTCCGGTTCCAGGGGCAAGTTTCGCGTCAGGGGTTGGGGCGGACACTTATAGCGCCCCGCGGTGCGACAGGCGATACCGTTTAAGCGGGTTAAAGCCAACAAAACGCCCACGTATTCGCCGCAGGAGCCGACCCCCCGCCGCAGGGCCAAATCCGGGGTGTCGATGTGGGGCTTAATGCCGTAGGAGAGACGGTCATAAACATAGTTGCGAATACTATGAACCCGCCGCAGAATATTGGTTTCCCGGGCCACAGCTTCTTTGGCGGCCCGTTGGATAATTTCGCTGTCCATGCTCAGGTCGTCGTCGTCCACCAAATAGCGCTCGGCGAAGCCCGCCGGGAGAGGGGGAATCCCCTCGCAATCCTTGGGTTGGAGTTGATATTTAATCCCCCACATTTCCAATACGACTCGCCAGCCAAAAATGGCTCGGCTTTCAAAGGCCAGGGCGTCAAACTTAAACACCGCCAGCTTTTGACCCGCCTCTTCCTGAATCTCCTGAAAAGCGGCGCCGATGGGTTCAATGGAGAGAATCCGTTGCCGGGGGGTTTCCGCGGGGAGGGCGATGCGCCATTCCACCTCCGGCAGTTCCACCGGGTCTAGGGGCGCCAATTCTTCCACATAGGTCATCTCCACCAGAAAACCGTTAGAGAGAACGTATTTTCCTTCTGTGTCGCGGTAAAAATTTAAGGGATGGATGAAAGCTCGGGAACGGTAGTGGAGTTCGTGATTGGGATCGGCGTTGGGATTGTCCCGGATATAGGGTTCCTGCTGGACGTAGGCGACGTAAAGAGCGCCGTCGGGGGCGAAGGCCAGACCCGTGGGGTTTTCAAAGGGGGTCAGGATACTCAGCTTCACGTCCCCCGTGGCTCGGTCTAAACAATAGACGGATTGCTCTAGATTATCCGTGAGCCAGAGTTCGTTGTCCTTGAGGGTAATGTTCTCGACCCCAATCCCCGGCGAGTAAAAACGGGTAATTAGTTTGCCGCTCTCCCGGTCGTAGATGAGAATATGACCGGTTTTTTGACAGGTTAAATAAAGGGTTTTTTCCCACACCGCCAGACCGTTGACGGGGTAATCGTACCAAAGGAGCGGTTGGGGCGCCGAACTGAGATCTAGGGGACAGCGATAGACTCCCTGACCGGAGGTAAACCACAATTCGCCTTCAACTAACGCTAACCCCGTGGCGCCGACAAATTCTTGCCAATACTGTTTATTCAGAATTTGAGTGTTGGCGGTGAGGGGATCGATTTCTAATAAGTAACCGTTAACGCTGTCCAGCGCCAAGAGTCGAGTTTTCTCCCCCGCCGCTGTAAAGGCTAGACCCTGGAGGGAAGCAGCCGCTAGGGGTCGAATTGTTTTTAGGGTCGCGGAGGCGGAGGGGGCGGCCAGCATAGGGGAGGGGCGATAGGGGAAAAACAAACCCTTAACCTAGCAAATTTTACTCCGGGCGGATTGCTCATACTGAACCAATTGACCGAAGTTCTTCTTGGACTCAAGGGGCGGCGCGGACATTAAGCGGTTTTCCCCGATAACTGTTCCATCAAGGTTAGCGCCCCAAGAGAATGACCCTCTGGGGACAGGGGAGGACTGTAACAGACGAGGGCGAAATCTTCCTCCGGCGCCAGGGCCAGCCAAGCGCCGCTAACCCCGGATTTACAGAGCCAGCCCCAGCGCCGGGCATAGTCGGGAGATTGTTCATAGAGTCCCGCCGCCTCTAGGGTCTGACGAACCCGTTCGGTTCCGGGTAACGGAGACTCTGGCAAGAGAAGGCAGGCTAGGCGCCCCAACTCTGGAGCGGTCATTCCCAGACAGCAGAGTCGGTTATAGGTCGCCAGCGCCGCGGT
>JAYKIZ010000018.1:0-5720 GCA_035285965.1 Cyanobacteriota bacterium
GCCCTGGGGACTAACCATCAGCCCGGCGTAGAGCACACCCCGGTAATCAATACCTTCCGCCCGCAGTTGCCCCAAAGTCGGTTCCAGAATGGTTCGGGTAATCTCCGCCATCCGTTCCGTCGGCGCGATCGGCGCCGGCGCGTAAACCCCCATGCCCCCGGTGTTGGGGCCGGTGTCGCCTTCTCCAATCCGTTTATGATCCTGGGCCGGGAGCAGAGGAATGACGGTTTGGCCGTCGGCAATAGCCAAGACCGAGACCTCTTCCCCCGCTAGAAACTCTTCCACCACCACCGGATTAAATCCCTGGGCGAATAAATCCTTCAGCGCCGTCTCGGCTTCTAGGAGGGTTTGGGCCACAATCACCCCCTTACCCGCGGCTAAACCGTCGGCCTTGACCACAATCGGCGCAGTCTGGCGAGCCAGATAGGCCAGCGCCGATTCAAGATCGCTAAAGGTTTCCCCCTGGGCCGTGGGCACCCCGGCCCGCTCCATCAGGGCCTTGGCCCAGGACTTGCTGGCTTCCAGTTGGGCGCCGACCTGGGAAGGGCCGAAAACCTTTAACCCCAAGTCCCGCAGACGATCCGCCAAACCGAGGGAGAGAGGTAACTCGGGCCCCACCACCACCAGATCCACCCCTTGGGCCTGACAAAAGTGGCCGATCTCCGCCAGCTCTTCCACCGCCAAAGGAACATTCTCTGTTTTCGCCAGCGCCGCCGTGCCCCCGTTGCCGGGCAGACAATAGCAGTGGCTCACCGCCGGGGATTGAACCAGTTTCCAAGCGAGGGCGTGTTCCCGCCCCCCATTGCCGATGACCGCGACTTTCATAGATCTCTTTCCTCTCTAACCCTGGGGTAAAGACGGCGCTTGGTAGGGTTCCGGCGCTAAAGCCGTAGTTTTTAAACTGGGCACCCCCTGACGGGCGAGGTGGGTAATCTGGTTAAAGGTGGCGTCGTAGATTTGAGTAACCAGCTTGGGATAGAAACCAATGCCGATGATGGGCACCAACAGACAGCCGATGATGAAGACCTCCCGCGGCTCCGCGTCCACCAGCGCCGTATGGCTGACCAGTTCCTCGTTTTCCGGGCCGTAGAGCATTTCCCGGAGCATGGAGAGGAGGTAAATCGGCGTTAGAATCACGCCCACGCCCATGAGGACGACGATGATCGTCCGAAAGACGACATTATAGGCGTCGCTGGTGGCAAAGCCCACAAAGACCATCAACTCCGCCACAAAGCCGCTCATCCCCGGCAAAGCCAAGGAGGCCAAGGAGCAGGCGGTCCACATGGCGAAGACCTTTTTCATCCGTTGCCCCACGCCGCCCATTTCGTCCAACATCAGGGTATGGGTGCGGTCGTAGGTGGCCCCCACCATGAAGAACAAGCTAGCGCCGATGAGACCGTGGGAAATCATCTGCAACATGGCACCGCTCATGCCCAGTTCCGTAAAGGAGGAAATGCCGATCAGGACAAAACCCATGTGGGAAATGGAGGAGTAGGCGATTTTCCGCTTCAGGTTTCGTTGAGCGAAGGAGGTCAGCGCCGCGTAAATAATATTCACCACTCCGAGGATCACTAACACCGGAGCGAAGACCGCGTGGGCCGCCGGGAGCATTTCCACGTTCATCCGCAGAAGGGCGTAACCCCCCATTTTCAATAAAATCCCCGCCAGCAACATGTGGGCCGGCGCCGTGGCTTCCCCGTGGGCGTCCGGGAGCCAAGTATGAAGGGGGAAGATGGGCAGTTTGACGCCGTAGGCGATGAGAAAACCGGCGTAGAGCAGGAGTTGGAGATTGAGGGGAATGTCCTTGGCCGCGATGGCGCTCATATCAAAGGTGACGTTATCCCCGTAAAAAGCCAGGGTTAACCCCCCCAGCAGAATAAACAGAGACCCCCCCGCCGTGTAGAGGATGAACTTGGTGGCCGCGTAGAGACGGCGCTTGCCCCCCCAGATGGAGAGAATCAGGTAAACCGGCACCAACTCCAATTCCCAGACGAGGAAAAAGAGCAACATATCCTGCACCGCAAAGACGGCGATCTGACCGCCGTACATGGCCAGCATCAGGAAATAGAAGAGTTTGGGCTTGAGGGTCACGGGCCAGGCCGCCATGATGGCCAAGGTGGTGATGAAGCCCGTCAGTAAAATCAAGGGCATGGCCAAGCCATCGGCGCCGACGGACCACTTAAGGTCGATCTGAGGCAACCAGGTGTAACTTTCCACCAACTGTAAACCTGGATTAGCAAGGTCGTACTGCCCGTAAAAAGCCCAGACCAGCAGGGCGAAGTCGATTAACCCCACCACTAGTGAATACCAGCGGACTGTTTTACCGTCCTTGTCGGGAATGAGGGGAATGAAAAGCGCCGCAACGATGGGAAAGAGGATAATCGCCGTCAGCCAAGGAAAAGGGGTCAGAGTCATGGAAATGCTCAGGGAATCGCAAAAGTTAAACTCGGTTCAGCCCTATACTAGAAGGCGTATTTACAAATCTAGTCCCCACTCTAGCAGGATTTTCTGGAGCCGAGGCTAGAGGAAATGTTAAATTTTCTGACGGAGCTAGAGCCGCCGCCTCCTTTAATAGGCTTTACTGAGCGCTTTAAAAGCGACCGCCGCCAGCGCCAACCCCCCAGCGAGTAAGCCGAAGGTAGCCGCGACAAGAGTGGCGCCGTAGCCAAAATCCAAATAGCGCAGGGTCATGTTGTAAATATAGACGGCGACGGTTTCCGTGGACCCTGCCGGGCCGCCGCCGGTCATCACCTGAATCAGGTCAAAAACCCCAAAGGCCTGGGCAAAGCGGAAGAGTAGGGCGATGAAAATTTGCGGAGCCAGTAGGGGTAGGGTCAGGCGGACAAAACTTTGCCAAGGGCCGGCGCCGTCCAGGGCGTGGGCTTCGTAAAGTTCCGGGGGAATAGCCTGGAGACCGGCTAGTAAAATCAGGGTGATAAAGGGAGTGGTCTTCCAGACGTCCGCTAGGATGACCGCCGTCGTCGCCCAGGGTTGTTCCCCCAACCAGTTAATCCCCTGGGAAATTAGCCCCAGGCGGAGGAGCAGGTCGTTCATTAATCCGTATTGATCGTTAAAGATCCACACCCAAGCGACGCTAATGATGGCCGTGGGAAGCGCCCAGGGCAGAATGGCGATAGTCCGTAAAAGACCCAGCCCCCGAAAATTTTGATTTAAAATCAGCGCCGTTCCCAGACCGAGTAATAGCTCTAAACTCACGCTAGCGGCGCTAAAAACCAGGGTTTGTCCCAGACTTTGGGCAAAACGGCTATCGCCCCCCAGACGGCGCCAATTTTGCAGGCCGGCGAACACGGGCTGGAGTTGGGTGTCGAGGTTTTGGGACTGGAAACTGAGCCAGAGGGCCTGAAGGAGAGGGAGTAAAAAGACGAGGGCTAGAAGCAGAAGAGCGGGCGCCAGCATCAACCCAGACGGTTTAATCCGGGGCCCCTCCACGGCGCTAACCGACCTTGACCCACATTAGGGTCTGTCCGTACTCTACGGGTTCGCCGTTAGCCACGGCGATTTCCATAATCTGCCCCGCCACTTCCGCTTCGATTTCGTTCATTAATTTCATAGCTTCAATAATGCACACCACCTGTTCCTTACGAACGGCGTCTCCCACCTCCACAAAGGGCGGTTCTTCCGGCGCCGGCGCTCGGTAAAAGGTGCCCACCATGGGAGAGGTAATGGCCGTCCACTTTTGCTCCGCCGGGGAAGGCGGCGCCGGTTCAGGTTCAGGCGTTGGCGGTATTTCCGGCGACGGGGCGACGGGAGGCGGGGAGACCGGCGCGGCGCTCGCTAGGGTTGGGACAACGGCGCCGGAGCTTTCTTTTTTGACCCGAAGCTTAAATTCCTCCGTCTCTAGAGACAATTCGGTGATTTCCGCCTGGGCGATGGCGCCCAGTAGGGCTTGCAGTTCTGAAAAGTTAATGGACACGAATCGCCCCTCCCCGATAAACAATGGGTTGCGCCTAAGCGTTAAGTCAAGCCTTCTCTCTATTATTCCCGTCCTAGGTAGGAGCCGTCTCGGGTATCAACCTTAATCCGTTCGCCGATGGAAATAAACAGAGGCACCATCACCTGGGCGCCGGTCTCCACAATAGCGGGTTTAGTGCCTCCGGTGGCCGTATCTCCTTTAACGCCGGGGTCGGTGTCGGTGATTTCTAAAATCACGGAGGTGGGCAGTTCCACGTCTAAGACCGTGTCGCCCCAGAACAAAATGCTAACTTCCATCTCCTCCTTAAGAAATCTCACCTTATCCCCCAATTGCTCGGCGTTGAGACGGGCTTCCTCATAGGTTTCCATATCCATAAAGACAAACTGATCTGCGTCTTTATAGGTATATTGCATAGCGTTCTTTTCAATGTTCGCCTGGGGCACCGTTTCCCCGGCCCGGAAGGTCTTCTCCACCACGCTACCCGATTGCACATTCTTGAGCTTCGTGCGGACAAAGGCCGACCCTTTCCCGGGTTTGACGTGCAAAAATTCTACGACTCGCCAGACCGAGCCATCAAGCACAATGGTGACGCCAGTGCGAAAGTCGTTGCTAGAAATCATGGGAGAAGGTAGGCGCTAGGAAGTTCACCCCCACATTTTACAGGGGAAGGGGGCGCCGAAATGGGAAAATTTTCTCGTTCCCCTTTATCCAGACCTTCGTTCAAGATGACTACCCATAAACCGCCATTGATTCTCAACCGCCTCTGGGGCTGGGGATTATCCCTGATGATCCTGACGCTGTGCCTGACGGTGAACGCGCCTTCCGCCCAAGCGACGGAACTCCTTTTGGGCGCCCTGGCCCAGGGCAACGCCATCACCGATCCCTCGGCGCTGTTGCGTTACGCTCTGCCCTTAGACAACCCGCCGATTCGGAAACTCCAGGCTTCTCTAGAGGACATTGACAACCATATCCGAGCCAAGCGTTGGCCCGCCATCGCCAAGGACGGGCGGGAGGCTAACTATATTCTTAAGGTTCAAAGCGAGAAAATTCTAGCGGGGGTTCCCGAAGAGCGCCGGCAACAAGGCGAAGCGTTACTGAGCCAAATCCAGACCCAGGCGGCGGATCTGCAAACCGCCATCGAAGCTAAGGACCGGGAAACGGTGGTCAGTCTCCAAACCGGCGCTTTAGGCAAGATCGGGGAATTAGAGCAGTTGATGGTCTCCGGTTTCCCCTACGAAGTCCCGGCGGAATACAGTAATCTTCCCCAACTGAAGGGCCGAGCCACCGTGGCCATGGAAACCAGCCAGGGGCCGTTAACCATTGTGGTGGACGGCTACAGCGCTCCGGTTAATGCTGGCAACTTTGTGGATTTAGTGCAACGGAAGTTCTACGACGGTCTCCCTTTTATCCGTACTGAAGATAACTTTGTGGTGCAAACCGGCGACCCTGACGGCGCCGCGGAAGGCTTTATTGACCCGAAAACCAAACAGTACCGCTCCATTCCCTTGGAAATTTTAGTGAAAGGGGAAGACGGCCCCATCTACGGCGAAACCCTAGAGGAAGCGGGTCTGTACCTACCGGAATTGGCTCTGCCCTTCAACGCCTTCGGCGCTTTGGCCTTAGCCCGACCCGACACGGAACCCAACGGCGGCTCTTCCCAGTTTTTCTTCTTCAAATTCGACAGCGAACTGACTCCCCCCGGCTTTAACCTCATGGACGGGCGCTATTCCGTCTTTGGCTATGTGGTAGAGGGTAAGGAAACCCTAGACAAACTGACGGATAAGGA
>JAYKIZ010000019.1:0-4048 GCA_035285965.1 Cyanobacteriota bacterium
CCAGAGTTGGCGGCGCTGGCCAACGAAGCCGCGGCGATTCCCCAGACGCCGGGAGTAGAGTCCTTGAACGCGGCTGTCAGCGCCGCCTTGATACTTTACGAAGCCCGGCGTCAGAGCGGAGGTTTCATCTCTCCTGTCAAAGGGGAATCCTAGGGCGCTCCCAGAGCTTACTCTGACAGTCGGCTAAAGCGAGTACGATATTTTTAGGGATTTTAACCCGCCCAATCCTGCCCGTTGCCAAGTCAGCGTTCAACCTGCGCGGCGATAGCCGTTTAAAATATTCCGGTTAAAATTTGGGCCTTTTCAGCCCGCTTTGAACCGTCCTTATCCCGCTTCTCCAGCGAGGGAAGCGTTTTTGATCTTAATCTCTGGAGTCCCGTCACCGTGGTTGCCCAACTCAATACCCCCAACACCTACGAAGCCCAAATCCAAACCATCGCTAGGGAACTCTTGTCCCAGACCCGCGAGCGCCGTTCCCTTTGGGACAAGATCAGCGACAACTTTCGCTGGGACGACAAGCTTCTGGACTGGGCCATGGGCAATCCGGGGCTACGGATGCAGTTGTTTCGCTTCATCGACTGCCTGCCGGCCTTAAAAAGCAACGCCGAAATCGCCCACCATCTCCAGCAGTATTTGGGACAAGAAACGGTAGAACTGCCCAGCGCCCTCAAGGGGATTTTAAACTTCACCGACTCCCATTCGGCGCCGGCCCAACTGGCCGCGGCCACCATTAGCAAGGCCACGGAAACCTTGGCCTTTAAATATATCGCCGGGGAAACCATCGAGCAGGTGATTAAAGCGGTGGAGCGCCTGCGACGGGAAAAAATGGGCTTTACCATCGACCTCTTGGGGGAGGCGGTGATCACCGAGGCGGAAGCCCAGGGCTATTGGCAGAATTATTTGGATTTAATGGCCCAGTTGGCCCAACAGGCTAAAAGTTGGAGCCGGGTGGCCCAGATTGACGAAGCGGACGGGGAGCTTTTGCCCCAGGTGCAGGTGTCGGTAAAATTGACGGCTTTCTATTCCCAATTCGACCCCCTCGACCCCGAAGGCAGTAAAGCCAAGGTCTGCGAGCGGATTCGGGAACTGCTACGGCGGGCTAAGGATTTAGGCGTGGCGGTTCATTTTGATATGGAGCAGTACGCCTACAAAGATCTGATCCTCTCCATTCTGCAAGAGTTACTGCTAGAGGAAGAATTTCGTCCCCGTTCCGACATCGGCATTACCCTCCAGGCCTACCTTCAGGACTCCGAGGCGGATTTGCGGAAAATCATCGACTGGGGCAAACACCGGGGCTATCCCCTGACGGTGCGCTTAGTCAAAGGCGCCTACTGGGATCAGGAAATTATCAAGGCCCAGCAGAGCCATTGGCCCATTCCCGTCTATCACGAAAAGGCCGCCACCGATGCCAACTATGAACGCCTCACCCGCCTATTGTTGGAAAATCACGAGTACCTCTACGGCGCCATCGGTAGTCATAATGTCCGCTCCCAGGCCACGGCCTGCGCCATCGCCGAGACTTTAAACATTCCCAAACGGCGCTTTGAGTTGCAAGTCCTCTACGGTATGGGGGACAGTTTAGCCAAGGCGCTGGTGAAGCGGGGGCACCGGGTGCGGGTTTACGCCCCCTACGGGAAACTCCTACCGGGCATGGCTTATCTGATTCGGCGCTTGTTGGAGAATACGGCCAATAGCTCCTTTTTAAAACAGAGTTTAGAGGACCGACCGGCGGAAGACTTAATTGCGGCGCCGCAGGTGGAAAACATTCCCCCTCTGCCCCTGGTGGGCTACGCCAACGCGGCGGACACGGACTACGCTCGGGGAGACCATCGGGAGGCGGCTTGGGCGGCGTTAGCGCAGGTTAAAGACGCTTTGGGTAAAACTTATTTACCGTTAATCAACGGCCAGTGGGTGACCACCCAGGAGACCATTGAATCGGTGAATCCCTGCCGTCCCCAGGAAATTGTCGGGCGGGTGGGCTTAATTGACTTGGAACAGGCGGAAGAAGCTATGGAAGCGGCGAAACAAGCCTTCCCGGCGTGGAAAAAGACTCCCGTTTCCGAACGGTGCGCCCTGCTCCGGCGGGCGGCGGAGTTAATGGAGGAGCGCCGTCATCTCTTGAACGCTTGGATTTGTTTAGAGGTGGGGAAAATTCTGCCCCAGGCCGACGCCGAGGTTTCCGAGGCCATTGATTTCTGCCGCTACTACGCCGAGGAAATGGAGCGCCTAGAGCGGGGGCATAACTACGACATCGCCGGGGAAACCAACCGTTACCATTACCAACCCCGGGGCGTCGCCCTGGTGATCTCCCCCTGGAACTTCCCCCTGGCCATCGCCGTGGGCATGACCGTCGCGGCGCTGGTCACCGGGAACTGTACCCTGCTGAAACCGGCGGAAACCGCCACGGTGATTGCGGCCCAATTCGCCCAAATTTTAGTGGACGCGGGCTTCCCCCCCGCAGTCTTCCAATTAATCCCCGGCCAAGGCTCCGTCATCGGCGCCCATCTGGTCAACCATCCCGACATCCATCTCATCGCTTTCACCGGCTCTCGGGAAGTGGGGTGCAGGATTTACGCCGATGCGGCGGTGCTCCAACCGGGACAAAAACACCTCAAACGGGTGATCGCCGAGATGGGGGGTAAAAACGCCATGATTGTGGACGAAAGCGCCGATTTAGACCAAGCCGTGGCCAGCGCCGTCTATTCTGCCTTTGGCTACACGGGGCAAAAATGCTCCGCCTGCTCCCGGATTATTGTCCTCGACACTGTCCATGACGCTTTCCTAGAGCGGTTTGTGGAGGCGACTCGTTCCCTCAATATCGGCGACACGGATTTACCCAGCACCCAGGTGGGGCCGGTGATTGACGCCCGCTCCCAGGCACGGATTCTGGCCGCCATCGCCCAGGCGAAAACGGAAGCGGAGGCGGCGCTGGAGCGGGAGGTGGATCTACCGGGCTACTTTGTCGGCCCCACCATTTTCAAAAACGTGGCGCCCGACGCCGCCATTGCCCAGCAAGAAATCTTCGGCCCCGTGGTGGCGGTGATTAAAGTGAGTTCCTTCGACGAGGCGCTGGCCGTGGCCAACGGCACGGATTATGCCCTCACCGGCGGTCTTTTCTCCCGCACCCCCGAGCACATCGACCGGGCCGCCCGGGAATTTGAGGTGGGCAATCTCTATATCAACCGCACCATCACCGGCGCTATTGTCTCCCGTCAACCTTTCGGCGGCTTCAAACTCTCCGGCGTCGGTTCCAAAGCCGGCGGCCCCGATTACCTCCTGCAATTCCTCGAACCCCGCCACGTCACGGAAAATATCCAGCGTCAGGGTTTCGCCCCTATTGTCGGCGCTGAGCAGTAGTTCAGCAACCCCGTAGGATGCGTTACCCCTGGCGTAACGCATTCCGTCTAGGGTGAGTTGGCGAGAGGCTTTATAGTGTTATTGAGCGAAAGCACAGAGCCTTCATCCCCTAACCCCAGCGCTTACGTCCTCGGCGGTCTCGGCGCCGGAGCCATCGCGGCTCAAACCATTGGCGGCATCGGTCTGGTCGGCTTTTTTGAAAGAAATCAACACCCTCCTGTTTCTTCCCCAACGGGATTTGCTCTTATCTAGCGGCGTCAGTCGCCAGATCTCGGGGTACTTTCTGGAGAAAAAAACGATCTTTCTGGGTTTTACCCCGCCCCTTGCGTCCCAAGCCCATACCGACGCCGTTTTGTCCTTAACCGGCGCTCCTTGCGGACAGTGGATTGCCAGCGCTGGGGAGGTCACACTTTGGGACGCCTCCCGTCTAACGGTTTTACAAACCCTACCCGGCGCTGCTCCGGTTCGATTCTCCCCTGATGGTCAATATTTAGTCTGCGGCAACCGCCCTAGGGGTCTGAAAATTTGGCGATGGATGAGCGCCGTTAATCGAGCCTATGAGTCCTGTGCGGATCGAGGCTGAAGTGTGTTTCAATGGCATTATTCGGCTGAGTCGTGGATAAAGTCTATGCTAGCCCTTTAGCCGTTAGGCGGGTCGAGGGAGTTGACAGGAGTCCATCGATTGCCAGTA
>JAYKIZ010000020.1:0-6431 GCA_035285965.1 Cyanobacteriota bacterium
CCGAGGCGTTAAGGGAGCCAAAGGCGTTTGGCAGTGGGGGAGCGCGTCCCAAAAGCGATTCAGTTCCGGCAGAATTACCCCCAGACGCCGAATAATGTTTTCTCGGCGGTATTCCGCCAACGCTTCCGGCGCGAGTAATAGGGGGCTAGGGGTCTTTAAGGCGGCTAAAATTCGCTCCCGGTCAAACTCTAGGGCGTAACCGGCGATTTTATAGCTATTAAAGCCCGGATCGAGGTAGTCCCCCAAACCGCCGTTGAGGCTGGAGAACACTTGACAGCCGCAGGCCAACGCCTCCAACGGTTGCAGACCAAAGCCTTCGCTCACACCCTGGAGGGCCCAATATTCCGCCGAATCGTAGAGATAAATCTTGGCCCGGTTAAAAAGAGCGGCTAAATCTTCCACGTAGCCGGAAACCGCCTCCACCTTTAATCCTTGGCGCCGTAAATCGGGGATGAGTTGGGTTAACAGATAACGAGAAGACTTGCGGGCTTGGATTAAAACGTCAATCTCTCGGCGCTGTTGGGTATTGGTAAACTCTGGCGAAATTTCGTTGGGACAGTAGTAAAGCAAAGAGTGGGGCGCCTGTTGGCCCCAGTAGGCTAAAGTGTTGCGACTGACGGTCAAGATGGGAACCGAAGAAGGCAGTCTAAATCCGTAACCGGCGCTGTGGGCGTGGTAGAGCAGGGGATAGGCGGCTAAGCGCCGGGCTAATTGGGGCACGTCAAAACCCCAACTGAGCACAAAGGCGCAATCCTGGGGGACGCCCTGGGCTAACAGATCCGTTAAGAAGAGCGTTTCCGGCTCTCTCTGCCGGTAGGTGACGATCTCCGCCGGGCAAATCTCCTTGGTTAATTTAAAAGCCTTAAGTTCGGCGAACAGCCCGCCGCATCGGAACTTCCCCCCCAAGCCGGGGAGTAGAAAATACAGTTTTCGCATGGGTTAGGGATCAATAAAGCGCCCATAAAATTGCCCCATCGCTAAAGACGGGGCAAATAAAGGAGGGTTAAGACTGAAAGGGGAATGATCCCCTTAAAGGGCCGAGTTTACCAGAGGCCGCGAACCGGGCCGCTGGGAGCGGGGGCGGGAGCCACGGGAGCGGGAGCGGAGCGTTCCACAGGAGGCAGACCCACGGGAGCGGAAGGCTCAAAGTCGATGGCGGCGCTTTCAACCGCGGCCACTTCTTTGTAGTTGATGCGGGTAATCCAGCGGGGGAAGGCGGTGGAGATGATCGTGGGGATGTAGTCTTCCTCGATCAGTTCCCAACCCGCAAAAGCGCCGTCGCTACCGAAGGAAGGACGCATGATGACGTCGTCGCCAGGCTCGGCGGCGCCTTCAATATTGATGCTGGTCATTTTTCGATCGCCATTGGCGTCCATCCGCACGAAGCCGGGGAAGGAGGCGTAGGGAAGAAATTGCACCGAGAGAATATTGCCCACTTTGCCCCGGACGCGGCCGATGGCGTAGTTGCTCAAAACCAGTTGGTTTTGTTTCTTGTAGGTTTGGTGCCCGCCAAGTTGGCTGAGGAGGATTTCGCCTTGAGCAGGAACGGGTTTGGCCTGGGCCGGCAGAATGGAGGCACCCAGGGCGGCCACCGCTAAGAGAACACCGGTAAGGGTTTTGGCAGATTTAAGTAACACGATAACCTCGCTTGTATTCGGACAAAAATTAGATCCTAGACGCTAGAAGTATAGTATAGTTCCCAGATTTCGGTAAAGATTTCCGGGCGGCGCCCCTAAATCGTTAACGGAGTTAACTGCTAGGGACGGTGGTGAGACGTTAAAGAGGATTACTATTAGAGTTAAACACCCCTCATTATATCGATAGACTCCAATTCTGCACCCCCGCTAGGTAAGAGATTCTGGACTGGGGGGATCTGGGGGTCTGATTCCGGGGCGGGTTCGAGATCTGCCGGCTCGGGGGAGAGAGTCGTCGGAATGTCTGGTGCAAGCGGCGTTTCAGCGGAAACAGGATCTGAATCTTCTAAGGTCGTCTCCGCCTCTGGAGTCGGTTCCGCCGTCGTTTCGGGAGCGGGCGGCGCCGGGGGAACAACGGGAGCGGGCAAGGCGTTAGGATTCAGTTGAATGTCCGGCGCGACAAGCGCTTTGAGTTCCTCCGCGGTCAATTCGCCCCGAACCAGTCGGGACAGGCCATCTTGCCCCTCGGGTTGGTAATCGATGACCCGGACAGTGTTGTTAAAGGCGTTGGCGATTAAATTGCCCGCCTCGTCGATAAACTCCAGCTTGACCCAGTTGCTTCCCGGCTGAAATCCCTTCAGATAAACCGGTTGCCAGCGGTCGAGTAAAAAACTCTGGTCGTTAATGGTGACCCGAATCCGCCAGTCTTCCCCCCGACTCTGGGCAACGGGATGGAGGGGCGCCCCCGCTAGGTAAAAGTCCAGTAAAATCGGCTCGGCGCCGTAGCTCCCCTTGGGTCGGCTATAGGTGAGGAGGGGTTGCTGGGGATCGGGATGGTTATTCTCCGAGGGGGTGAAGACGTGGAAGGTTGTCTGAGCGTAGGCGCCGTCATTTTTAAAACTTTCGTGCCAGGGACGCACGGGGAAAGCTCGCAGGGTGTGGGTGCCCGGCGCTAAGTCCTTGAGCGTTATCGGTTGGGAGAGGTCGAAGATAGCCCGGTAAGGCTCGTTATCGAGAATTAGATGAACGTGGGGCCCCAGGCGTAAGTCAGGATTTTCAAACAAAGGCAAGTCCTGAACCTGTAATTTGACTTTAATTTCCGTTTGCTTAAGCGTTTCCTCGGGTTTGGGGCTGAGGATTTTAACCTGAGGTTGATAGCTGTCGTAGGCTCCCTGAAGCGCCGTAACGGCCGCGGGGGGAGGGACTTCTTGGAGCGTTCCGGCGCTTTTCGGCCCGCTGGGGGACGTTAACAGCGGCGGAATTTGAACCGCCCAAGCCGACGGAGCGCCGATTAACAGCAGGCAACCGAGAAACAGGGCCAACGCCTTGAGGGGCCAGAGGGTAAAGACAGCGGTTGGGGGACGGTGTAGAGGTTCCTGCTTCATGGTGTTCCAATTAAGACGCTCGCTTTTAAAACTATATCTTTAGAGCGCCGGGGACCGCGCGGCTTCCCTTTCTGGAGGTAAAGCGCCGACTTTTTGGGTTCAGCGGCGCCCTAGGTTCCCCGCCAGAGTAACCAGAGGACAAAAAAGGCGGAGACGACTAACTGCAAGGCCATGACCGGCAGACCGTAATGTAAAAAGCGATGGAAGGAAATAGGGCGCCCGTGTTGTTCCGCGATGCCCGCGGCCACAATATTAGAAGACGCGCCCACTAGCGTGCCGTTGCCCCCCACCGTAGCGCCGAACATCATGGCGTAAAAGAGGGGCAACACTTCTGGGGGAAATTGCCCGGCGAAATCGGGGCTAAGGACTTCCGGGCTGGCTAGGCCAATATTGACCACATATTGTTTGAGCAGAGGCACCATGGCCACGACTAGGGGAATATTGGGAATAACGCTGGAGAGGAGACCGACAAAGAAAACTAACAAAATAGCGCCGAGGGCGATATTTTTACCCACCACAATGGCGAGTAGCTGAGCGAGATAAGCGGTGACCCCGGTTTTCTCCAAAGCGCCGATAATCACAAAAGTGGACATAAAAAAGATCAGCGTGCTCCAGTCCACATCTTTTAAAATATTATTCACCGTGTCGATTTTACTTTGATGGGCGAGGAGTAAGGCTAAACCGGCGCCTAAAAGCGCCACCGCGGCGGGAGGAATGGGGATGGGCAAGGTTTCGCCAATGACAAAGAAAAGGAGCACAAAGGCGACAATAACCCCCCCTAAAGTTAAGACCTTGGGATGGTTAATCTGGGGATGGGGCAACTCTTCTAAATGGGTGAATCGACGGTTCCAAATCGTCCGAAAGAGGAACGGCGCGACGACTAGGATAGAAATAACCGCCAGAACGCCGCCAAAACTCAGTTTTAACAGATAGTCGTTGAAGCTGATATTAATCGAACTGCCGACGATAAAGGTGGCGGGATCGCCCACCAACGTTAACAAACCGGCGCTGTTGGCCACGAAGACCATTAGGATCAGTAGGGGGACAAAATCCACGCCGATTTCTTCGGCGATGGGGGGAATTAACGGCGCGAGTAGCATGACCGTGGTGGCGTTGGGCAACACCGCGCAAATCGGGGTCGTAATGGCGATGACGCCTAAAACTAAGAGCTTGCCGCTCCCCTTGGCCAGGAGCACCATTTGGGTCGCGAGATAGTCGAAAATTTTCGTCGGTTCAAAGGCTCGCACCAAAACCATAACGCCAAAAAAGAGCGCCAAGGTGGCGTAGCTCTGGCTGATATAGTTAACCCCTTCCTTGAGGGTAATAACATGGGTAAAGACAAGGATTAACGCGCCGAGAAAGGCCGCGATCGTCAGATGAATTTTCTCCGAAATGATCAGGGCCATCACCCCGATAAAGGTGGCTAAAGAAATCAGCGCCGGAAAATTAGTAACCATAGTCGTTCTCAGCAGTCCTTGAGCTTAGAAGGGTAGGCGGAAAACCCGCTGATCAAAGGAGAAAAGCGGGCCGGGGTTTAGGTTGAGCGAATCTATCCTGTCGTCGAGGGTTCAAGACAGGACAAATTAGACCAGCTACGGTCAAGGATACTGATGAGATCAAGCTATTAAAAACTTGTATTCTTCAGTCTCCTCTCTACGCCTACGGGGTTAGCTGACGGGCTAGGACAGAGAGATGTCCTCCTAGAGAAACCTCGGTTTTTTGACGGACGAGGTTGGAGGTCTAGGCGCGCCCCTTGAGTTGGTTCCCCCGCTCTAAATTGTGGCGATTTAGACTCGGCTGACTCGGGAAGGCCGGCGCTCGCAAGAGTGTTAAGTCTCTCTGGAGGGACGCTTCCCTTGGGTTGTTATTATAGCGGCGCTTTGAGAAAGGAACGGTATTGCCAAAAACTCTTGTTTAAATCTTTTCGGCGCCGCCCAGGAGAGGATTCCTGGGATTTGAGCGCCGTTAGGGTTAGATCAGTTTGCGCCCCCCCAGCCAACTTGGGGGGGATTCACGGAGAGAGCAGGGGATGTTCTCTCCGCGTCAACTATTTGGTTAAACGGGTCAAGACGGCGTTGGAGCGCTCGATGAAGCCCTTCATTCCCTCCGCGTCCAGACCCCGTTGGGCCATCAGAGCCAGATCGTAAACGTGTTGGCAGAGGTACTTAGCCATTTCCCCGGAGGGAGACTCCCCGGCGCCCTGGACGATGGCGCCCTGGCTGAGGGAGAGAATATTTTGGATCAACGGGTGATTAGTATTGATCACGAGAACATGCTCGTCGGGGAAAGCCATGGCTTGCTGTTGCATCATGGCCGTCATCTCTCGCAGGCGCCGCATGGCTTCCGGTAGTAAGACCATGGCCGGGGGCGTGGTTTGGGGATCGTCGGCCTTGAGGGATTCGGTGCGGATATTAATCTTGGGATTGTTGAGCGCCGTTTCAAAGAGATTTTTGATCTGCTCGCTCCGAGATTTTTGGGTGACGGGATCCACGAGATCGTTGGCTTTGTCGTCCTCTAGGAGGGTTTTGTCCAACTCCGAATCCACCCGAGAGAATTTAACTTCATTGTATTCCCGCTCCAGGAAGGGAATAAAGTAATTGGTGTCAATGAAGGAGTCCATAAAGAGGACTTCAATGCCCTGATTTTTGTAGAGTTCCACATAGGTAGCCTGGGCGGACTGATCCGTGCAGTAAAAGACCCGATTTTCGTGGCGCTCTTTGTTGCGGGCGAGGTAGTTTTTCAGAGTGGTAAAGCCCGCTTTTTCGTAGGGATCGACCCCGTCCGCCGTCGGGGCAACGTCGGCCCAGGCGTCCTCGCCGGTTTGAACTTCCACGGCGGGGTTTTCGGCGTCTTTCGCTTCCGCTTGATGGGTGGTGCGGTAGAGGAGAATATCTTCCACCTGTTGCTTAAATTTATCGTCCTTGAGGGAGCCAAATTTGACAAAGGTGCCAACGTCTTCCCAACATTTCAAATACTCCTCGGCGCTTTCGTTATAGAGGGATTTAAGGCGGTCGCCCACTTTTTTGGCGATGTAATCGGCGATGCGGCGGACGGTGCGGTGGTTGGTTAAGGCGCTGCGGGAGACATTAAGGGGAATATCGGGGCTGTCAATCACGCCCCGCAGAGGCATTAAAAACTCGGGAATCACTTCTTCGCAGTGGTCGCTGACAAAGACCTGATTGCAGAAGAGTTTAATTTGCCCTTTAGAAACGTCCACATCGGGGCGCAGTTTGGGGAAGTAGAGGATACCGTTGAGTAAAAAGGGGTAATCAGTATTTAAATGCACCCAGAGAAGGGGATCTTCTTGAAAAGGGTAAAGGTAGCGGTAGAGTTCGAGGTAATCTTCCTTGCTTAAATTCTGGGGGGACTCCTTCCAATAGGCCCGTTGTTTGTTGAGGGTTTCCCCTTCAAA
>JAYKIZ010000021.1:0-8373 GCA_035285965.1 Cyanobacteriota bacterium
GGTTCCCAGTTGGCTCACCATCAGGGGCAATAGGGTTAGCCCCGTAAATAAAATTAAAATGAGTCCCACACTGGCCACAATGCCAATAACAAACTGTTTAGAAATGCCTTTACTTTCCAGGGTTTTAACCGTCAATTCCAATAAAAAGGCGACCAAGGTGGCGATAACCAAATAATTAACAAGGGGCTTGATCCAGCCCATGAGCAAAAAGAGCAAAGCGCCGTTGAGAAACAGCAGAGGAAAAACGACCAGAAATTTTAACCAAGGAGGGGAATCCTTCAGAAGATTATGGAGCATTGCGATCCTCGCCAAGGGGTAGCGCCTTAATTAACCCAAACACAGACGTATAGCCGTGGAGAAAAGTTTGCCCCCCCACGGGGCCAATTTCTCCGTTACAAAAGAATCCCCCCAGGGGCGTTTCCGGGAAATAGCGCCGGAAGAGATTGGAGTCAAAATTCGCCTGCTGGTAAAGGCTACTGCCCCGACCGAGGCAAGGGAACATGAGAGCGCCTTTAATGTCCCCCGGACTAGGCGGCTTTTGCGTGTACTGCTCTAGTAAGTATTGCAAATCCTCCGCCGACGTCCGTCCGTCCCGGAGATGGAACTGGAGGCGCTGGCCCACCCGCACTCGGTCGCCGATAGCTAGAGCGCCTTGACGGGGATCGACGCCTAACAGGTTGCGGATTAAAAAATCTCCCGGTTGGAGCGCCCGTTTAAATTCATCCATGGCCACCCCCACAAAGAGGGCGTTTTGGGCCAACTCCCGGTCTTTTTCGCTCAAGGTCTGGACTAATTCCCGCAGGGAGACTAGGGGCGGGCAAGTGACTAAATCTTCGGTAACGGGGTCCGGCGCTTCAATTTCGAGAATAATATTTCGCTCTCCCTCCGTCACCCGGAAAGGGCGACCAATGGGGCGACAGCCCTGAGCCACAATGCTCTCCAAAGCGATGGCGCCGCTGAGGGCCAAGCCCGCGACGCCCTGGCCCCGATTGGGTCGATTCCCTTGCCCCGGACAGGAGAAAAATAAGGGGAGGTGATAGGCGTCGCCGCCGCTAGCCAAACCGCCCACCTTGACGGCGCCGGGGTAGGCGAAATCCAAGCCCGCCAGTAGATCGTTAACGCCCCCCATCATGGGGTCAACCAAAAGAATAAAGTGGGGATTCTCCAGCGGCTCAACGCCCACCGCCTCGATCCAAGCCTGGGGCGGGCTGTCTAAATCCGGCAGATCCTGCTCCTGTAACCAAAAGGGTCTCAGATTAACTCCCGGTAAAACCGCCACCGTTAAACTCAGCGCCGGCCCCTGTTCAATTTCCTGATTGGCGGCGCCTTTCATGCCGATTAAGCCGTGACCTAAAGAACCAACGACCACCGGCAGGGATAATTTTTCTTGCAATAGGGGCAGAAGGCGGGACGCCTCGCTGGCGAAGGCCGAAGAGAGGAAAACAATCCCCAAATCCGGCGCTCCCGCGAGTTGGGGTTGCAGTTGGGCGACAACCTCGTCGAGGGCCCCTTCTAGGGAAGCCCGGGTCGAAAGGGCGTTGAGCCATTGCATAGGGTGAGTCATGGGTTAAATCGGCGCTCAGTCTGAGAAATTCGGGGGAGCGGCGGCTTGATTTTTACAGTTTAGAGGTAAATTTAAACGGTTTCCGGCGTTTGCGCCAAGGCCTCGTAGTGACGCAGAACTTCCTTAAAGGGGCCGGAAGCCATCAGTTTACCCTGATGGAGGAGGTAAAGACGGTCGCAGTGCTCCACGGTGGAGAGACGGTGGGCGATGATAATCAGGGTTTTATTGCCGGAGAGGGACTTAATGGCTTCGTTGACTAATTTTTCGGTCTCGTTATCCAGCGCCGAAGTGGCTTCGTCCAAGACTAAAATATCCCGCTCATGGTAAAGCGCCCGGGCAATGCCTACCCGTTGGCGCTGGCCCCCCGAAAGACGAATGCCCCGTTCTCCCACCTCTGTTTTCAGACCCCTAGGTAAATTGTCCACCAATTCCTCCAGTTGGGCTTGGCGAATCACCTGTTGTATCCGTTGAGGATCAATATTTTCCGGCTTCACTCCGAAGGCGATATTTTGTTCCAAAGTTTCATCGGTGAGAAAAATACTTTGGGGAATATAGCCCAAACGATTTTGCCAGCCCCGGAGATTTTGGTAAATGGATTGCCCATCGACTAAGATATCGCCCCGGTCAATCAGGAGTAGTCCCAGAATAATATCCACTAGGGTCGTTTTCCCGGAGCCGGATTTGCCAATTAAGGCGATGGCTTCTCCCCTGCGGAAGGTTAAGCTGAGATCATCGATGGCCAAGCGATCGGAGTCGGGGTAACGGAAGGCGATATTTTTGAGTTCCAGAGTTCGCTCAAAAGAACAGGGTCGAGGGATGGTTTCTCCTGTGAAAGCAATGCCTTGGTTCAACTCAAGTAACCGATGGGATTCTTGAATTTCCTTCAGGTCGTGACTAATAACCTCGACGCTAAAGCTATAGTTTTTAATTTGGCTGTAGGACTGGATGATCACATTTGCCGCGGGAATCAGGCGTAGGGAGGCTACAGCGAAAACCGTCAAGGTTCCCGAAAAGTCGGTGATTTGACCCTCTTGATTAAAAGACGCTAGAGAAATTAAGCCGATGATTAAAAGAATTAGACTGGTGCGGATCGTAAGGGGGGGAATTACCTGGGTAATTTGGGCCAGACTCGCATAGTGGGAATTTTTGCGGGCCTCTTCATCGATCTTCTCTAAAAAATGTTTTTCAGAACTAGTAATCTTCGTATCTTTCAAGCCTCCCAAGGCATGATTGACTTCTCGAATCATTCGAGCGTTGCTTAAGGTGGCTTGCTTGCCCCAAAAACGTAATCGCTTACCCAGAAAACCAACATAGAAAAGAGTTGTGGGCAGAATGGTAGCGGTAATTAGAAACAGAAAACGGTAGTCTGTAGCCGCTAAGAGCCACAGTAAAACAATCAAGATAATTGCGTTAGTTGTCCCCTTCATTAAACTCATCATGAACTGTATGTACTGGCGGGTTTCAGAGACAATGTGATTAACAATAGAGGCGGTATTTTTCTTAAGATGGAAGACGTAGGGGGCGTAGAGATAAGCTTCCATCAGCAGATGAATGACTCTCTTTTTTTCATCGAAAACAAAGTCGAGAATTTTCTTTTGAGAATAAATATAGGCAGAAAATTGTAAGACAAAGATAATAATGATACCCAGACCGATAATGGTAATGAGATGGGGATTATCCGCCAGACCTAAACGCTTCAAAACATCCGCCAAAAATGGTGCCTTTTGCCGTATAATAGTAATATTTGTTGCTAAAGTTACAAAAGGACTGAGGAGCCCAATTCCTAGTGCGTCGATTAAGGAAGTGACAAAAAAGAGAAGCAAAATACCAAAGAGCTTGTTTTTACGTTCTCCCAAAATGTGGTTTAGATTAGAAAAAACTCCAGACATTAAAACTCCTTGCGAGGGAAAACTTGTATCTAAACTGATGGGGCCACAGAAAAGGGGGCCGGTATCGCGCCCCTTGCCGCCCAGTCCAGATTAGGGGAATTGGGACCACCTAATTACCCTCCGGCGCCGCAAAATGTACCGACCTTTACAAAAATTCTCCGGGGGAAGATGCTAGAAAGTGTCAAAGTAGGATTATAACCACAGACAACGACCTGATTCGCAAACGAGGAGTGACCAGTTTGAAAAAGGTAGAAGCGATCATCCGCCCCTTTAAGCTTGACGAGGTGAAAATCGCCCTTGTCAACGCTGGCATCGTGGGCATGACAGTTTCAGAGGTGCGGGGCTTTGGGCGCCAAAAAGGCCAGACCGAGCGCTATCGAGGCTCTGAATACACCGTTGAATTCCTCCAGAAGCTCAAAATTGAGATTGTGGTGGATGAAGATCAGGTGGATATGGTGGTGGAAAAATTGGTTTCCGCCGCCCGCACTGGCGAAATCGGGGACGGCAAGATCTTCATCAGCCCCGTCGAGTCCGTCGTGCGGATTCGCACCGGAGAAAAGGACGCCGAGGCGATTTAGTCTCTAGGCTCTGTCGGCCATTGAGCGAGGAGCTTCCGAAAAGCGTCCCCTCGATGGCTTACTTGGCGCTTCAGTTCCGCCGGCATTTGAGCGAAGCTCATCTGTTGGCTCGGCGCCCAAAAAATGGAGTCGTAGCCGAAGCCCCCGGTTCCGAGGGGAGCCTTGAGGATCTCTCCCTGGCAACTTCCCTCGCTCTGGCAGGCGATTACGCCGTCGGGACGGGCTAGCGCTAAGGCGCAAATAAACGCTCCTCGGCGCTCTGGATTATCCCCTAGAGCGCCGAGCAGTTTTTTGATGCGTTCCTGGTCGGTGGAACCATAGCGAGCGGAATGAAGTCCCGGAGCGCCGTCAAGCGCCGCGACGGTTAACCCGGAATCATCGGCGATGGCCCACTGATTTAAAGCTAAGGCGACCTGGGAAGCCTTGAGACGAGCGTTTTCTAAAAAAGTCGTTCCCGTCTCTTCGATCTCCAACGCCGCCGGCTTCAGTTCTAGGCGCTCGACATAACCAGCGAGGTAGGTTTCCATCTCGGCCACCTTGCCCGGATTGCCGGTGGCGACCACTAGGGTTTGAATTTTCATGTCAACGCTCAAAAGAGACCCAAAAATCTAGGGTAAACTTAAGCATACCGAAAAGAGGGAGGTAGGCTATGACCGTCGCTCTACAAAAACTCAGCTTTGCCGAATACCGCGCTTACTCGGATCACAGCGATTGCCGTTATGAGTTGGTGGAAGGAGAGTTAACCCCCATGAGTGTAGGAACCGGTCTCCATGGAGCGATTGCCAAATTCCTAGAACGGAGTTTTGACAATGAGATTAGTCGTCTGGGGCTTCCCTGGACAGCCCAGAAATTTACCGTTGGCGTTCAATCCCCTCGGGGCGGGCGGTGGGACACCAGTCGGATTCCCGATGTGACGGTCTTAACCCAAAGTCAATGGGAAACCCTCGCTCAACGGGAAGCGATTATTACCCTCGATCAACCCCCGCCCCTCTTGGTGGCGGAGGTGGTCAGCGAATCCACCCGGACAACGGACTATCGCAGTAAGCGCTCTGAATACGCTGTTCTGGGCATTCCTGAATATTGGTTGGTTGACAGCGCCGAACAAAAAGTGATGATCTGCTCTTTGGTGGAGGGATTTTACGACGAAGCGACTTTTACGAACGGCGCCGTTTTGGTTTCCCCTACCTTCCCAGGGTTAAATCTGACGGCTGAGGAAGTTTTGCGAGTAAAAGTCGAGGGACGCTGATATCATAGCCGCCCATAGCGGAACTCAAGGGGTATTGAACCTCATTAACCGCTGATCTCCCCCTAATCCTACTTTTGCCAAGGGAGCATTAACCAGAGCTTGTTCGTAATTGACTGAAGCCCGCTATTGATGACGGCGGGGAAACAGCCATTTTTCTGAAAGGACTTTTTTATTTATTGAGAACAGCGGGGATGATGACAGATAAAGCCGCCGTCGCCAAGAGACCGAAGGCGATATTCACCACTTGTTGAGAGGCCTTTTGGTAGGCGTCCAGCTTGCCGTCATAGATCTTGATCTCGGTAATTAAATTTCCTAGGGCGGTTTCAATCCGGTCTAGGCGCCCCCCTTGATTTTCCAAGGTGGTTTCAATGCGGTCTAGGCGCCCCCCTTGATCTTCCAAAGTGGTTTCAATGCGGTCTAGGCGCAGGTTTTCGTTTTCCGACATGACGGGAGCCTCTAAATAAGTTCGCCAAGGAGCCTATTTTTTAATCAAAACGCCGGGAGATTTTTGAATCGGAACCAGATTTAAAATATCAAGACTGGCGCAGTATTCAATGTCGGCGTCGCCGTTTAACCCTAATAAGCGCCGGCCGTGGCTGGCTTGCTTGAGGAGTTCCAGTAAGTCGCCTTGCCACTGTCGAAAGAGGGCCCGAGCCGCGATCACTTCGTCGTTGCCGATTTGGTAGGAACAAGACTCCGCCAGTAGTTCCGCGACGGCGCCGGCGCAGACCGTATCTTCGAGAGAATAACCTCCCTCCCAACCGGAGCCTAATAACCAAAGGGTTTGCGGTTGGGTCAGCGCCAAAAATTCCGTCACTGCTCGACGATTGAGCAGCGCCGCAGTGGCCACCTGAGGCGCCGCTTCCACCCGTTGCAGGGCCCGAGTGCCGTTAGTGGTGCTCAAAAAAAAGCGCTTGCCCGCCATTAGTTCAGGATTACAGTCCAGGGGCGAGTTCCCCAAATCATACCCCTCCACCTTGGCTCCGCCCCGTTCTCCCGCCCTCAGGCGCAAGGTTTCCGGCCAAGCTTCGCTGTGGGTCATTAGTTCAGTCAAGGAGCTAAAAGCTTGCACGGCTTCGGCGCCGTTGTTTAGGGCTGTGGCGATGGTGCTGGTGGCGCGCAAAACATCAATAACGACCGCGCAATCGGGAAGACTATCAGGGGGAGTCAATTCGGGAGTGTGATAGATGAAGACTTCCACGGGTTTTCGGGGTCTAGGGGTAAACAGCCCTCCCATCTTAGCCCCGATGGGGTTTCCCGCCAAGAAAACTTAATCAACCCGCTCCAGTTGCCAGAGAATCTGATTACCCTCCCGGCGGACGCGGGAGACGACCCAGTTGCGCCAGGACCAATGGTCGCCCCGACTGGTGACGGCGCTGGCGTTAATGTCCATTAAATCCGCCAACTCGGCGCTGGTAATTAAATAGCCTTTATTGGCCACTTCTTCGGCGATGCGGAGAGTTTCAATCAGGTTTTTAATCTGGATAACTCGCTCCTCGCGGGAGAGTAGAGACTCTTCGGAGGAGGGGCTGGGGAGATCATTCATAAAAAGGCAAACGTAAAGAACACTTTTTCTAGGCTAGTCGGTTTAACCGAGGGGTATAGGGTGAAGTCCTAGGGGCTTCAACCCAGTCAAGACCGACTCAATGCCTGGCTGAGGGCGGAGAGAGTTTACTATCTAACCAATCAGCGCCGCCCTTGGTTCCTGTATTTTAGCCAATCATGGGCATTCTAGGACATTTTTGTAGGTAAGTTCTTGGCAGTCTTGTCGCCGAGAACAGAATAGTTACCGTTACTCTCCAGACGGCGCCGAATAGACCCGGCCTTTCCAGGCGCCGCCCCGCCCCTGAAGAGAGCGCCGGGCGGAATCTAAGGTCATGAAGGTATAGAGCAAGGCGGTCAGGGGAAGGGTCAAAGCCCAAAGGGGGGAGAGACCATAGAGCCGGATCGTGGGGCCGTAGGCCAGCGCCGTCAACCCCCAAACCAGCCCCCCCAGGGCTATTAACACTACTTTGCCCGTCGCCAGTCCTAGCAGAACCAGCGCCGGCGCTGTTAAATAAACGATTCCCATGCCAAGGATGGCGCCCAGTAAAAGTAAGGGATTGTAATTCAGTTGGCTATAGGCGGTGCGGGCCACCATTGTCCAAACACTGCCGAGGGAGTCGTAGGGCCGCAGGCTCCGGGTCGTTGTTGTGAGGCCCAGCCAGAGGGGATAGCCCGCAGCTTTGACCTGGCGAGCTAAAGTACAATCGTCGATCAGCGCCGTTTTTAAGACCGCCAAGCCCCCAATTTTTTCCAAGGCCTCCCGGCGGAGAAGGATACAGCCCCCAGCGGCGCCGGCCCAGGGATTCTGGGCATTGTTAATCCAGGGAAAGGGATACAGGAGTTGAAAAAAGAAGACAAAGGCGGGAATGAGCAGGCGCTCCCAGGCGCTCTGGCAACGGAGTAGGGCCATAAGAGAGACTAAACCCAAGCTCTCCCGTTCCGCTTTTTGCGCCAGTTCTCTAACTGTGCTGGGGCCGTGGGTAATATCGGCGTCGGTGAGGAGGTAATACTCCGGTCGTCCATTTTGTGTTTCTAACCAACGAACTCCCTGCTCCAGGGCCCACAGTTTTCCCGACCACCCGGGCGCTAGGGGTTGGCCCGGCAGAACCGTTAAAAGTCTAGGGGAGTTTTGGGCTAAAGCTTGAGCGAGAGCGCCGGTGCCGTCTTCGCTTTGGTCGTCAATCAGGGTCAGGGTTAAGCTTCCGGGGTAGTCCTGCTCCAGGATCGTCGGCAAGGTTTGGGGCAGCGTTTCCGCTTCGTTGCGAGCCGGAATCAGCGCCGCTATGGAGGGGTAATCCGTTAAAGGCGGCGCCTGGGGATCGAGGCGCTGGTCGCAGAGCCAAAAGCGCCCCCAAAAGAGCAGGAGAACCAGCCAAATGACCCCGGCTAGAATCCCAAACGTCCAAGCGACGATTTCCAGAGGGGAGTATTGCCAGAGGGCCGGCGCGAAAACCATAGGAGATTCAAGGACAGAGAGTGGCAGTATTTTCTCCCAGGAATGGAGGAGGGACAAGGCGACTCAGGATTTGCCTCTAGGGGGGAACTGTAATA
>JAYKIZ010000022.1:0-3551 GCA_035285965.1 Cyanobacteriota bacterium
CCGGCGCCGGCGCTAAAATCTAACAAAGCCTCCCCTCGGCGCTCCGACGCCTTATCCCCTAGAATTGGATCAGCCAAAATTCGGGAAGTTAACTCAAAAATCCTAATGAGCAATCACCCTTTCCTGAGAGTCGAAATATCTCAACTCAGCATTAATGAGCGTATCCAGCTCGCTGAAGACCTTTGGGACAGTATTTTAGATAGACAAGATAAAATAACCTTAAGTGATACCCAAAAACAAGAGCTGGAGCGCCGCTTAGAAAACTATCAACACAATCCAACCGCCGGTTCAAACTGGGAAGACGTTAAACAACGACTCAGCGTTTCCTAATGACCTACCGACTGATCATCCGTCCAGACGCCGAATTGGATATTCGAGAGGCATTTGAGTGGTATGAGTCTCAAACGTTGGGGCTTGGTTCCGAGTTTGTTCGAGCCGTCGATGTTTGTCTATCGAGCATTGGGCGCAACCCCCTTGCTTATCCCATTATCTACAAACAAGTGCGACGGGTATTCATTCGGCGCTTTCCTTACGGGATATTTTATCTATTCGATCAAGATCTAGTTATCGTGATTGCTTGTTTTCACAGTAAACGAAATCCAAAATCATGGAAAACACGTCTAAAATGACGATATAGCCAGTCACATCTAAGTTGTAAATCGCTCATAAGAGCTGTACGCATAAGGGTTCTGGCATTGTCGAAACCCCCAGACCGGCGCCGGCCCTCATAGGGCAGAGTAGGTGACCTCCCAAGAGGGAAAAAGCTATAATTTCGTTAACCCCCATACCCAATAACGAGTTATGAAAATCAAGGTTATTATTTGGCAAGAAGAGGACACTTGGTGCGCAAGCGTTCCAGGTTTACCCGGCTGTCATACTTGGGGGGAAAGTTATGAACAATTAATGACCATGGTGAAAGAAGCGATTGAAGGCTGGTTAGAGGTCGCAAGCGAACAAGAATCTGCGCCGCACTGAGTCTGTCGAAGTGGGGGCTAGGGGGGATTCAAATCACTAAATATCCCGTTCCCGTTGGGCCGCCAAAGCGATACCGAGGGGAAAAATTTGATGTTCTTGAACTTGAACGCGGGCGTGGAGGCTTTCCGGGGTGTCGCCGGGAAGGATAGGAACCGCCGCCTGCGCTAAAATCGGGCCGCTATCCACATCCGGAACCGCGTAATGCACCGTGCAACCCGTCACCTTCACCCCGGCTTCCAGGGCTTGCTCCACAGCGCCGACGCCCCGGAAACTGGGGAGTAAACTGGGATGAATATTTAAGACCCGACGGGGGAAGGCGTCCAACAAAACCGGGGTCACAATCCGCATCCAGCCCGCCATAATCACCCAATCGGCGCCGCGCTGTCGCAAGGTCTCCACAATGGCTTGGTCTAAGTCAGCTCGGGAAGCATAGTCCCGGTGGTTGAGCAGAACCGCGGGAATCCCTAGGCGCTCGGCTCGATCTTTAACCCCGGCGCCGGGTTGGTTATAAATCAAAACTTGGATTTGGGCCTTCAGCCCTCCGTCCCGAATCGATTGGGCGATGGCTTCGAGGTTACTGCCGCTTCCCGAGGCCAAAACGCCGAGGGAAAGGAGCTGAGGCTGGGGGATTTCGGCGAGAGTTAGAGGCGGAGAAATCAGGCTAGCGGCGCTCATGGGTCACGATTCTCTCCCTTGGGGCCAACCGTCCCCGCCAGGAGTTCACAAAAATGAAGACCCGGAGTTCACGCCTATCACAAGCATCCCGTATTGCTGCTGCCTTCCGGCCCTGACAAGGTTTGGGCGTTGTCATCGCATGAGTCCGAGTCGTTCATCATCTTAGCATAGGCGCCGCGTTTGCTCATGGGGGCCCGGTTGACCCTTCATTCAGAAGGCAGTCTGTTAGTTTCTCTCCGCTTGCTCCGGCGCCAAGCGGCGCCACGCTAGTTTTTTTTGCAAGACCTCCGCCGCCCAAGCTAATTCCGCCTCCGTGGTGGAGCGCCCGAAGGTCAGCCGAATCCCGCCCAGGGCCTCGACGGGAGAATAGCCCATCCCTAAAAGGACAGGGCTGGGGGTTAAGGTTCCGCTACTACAGGCGGCGCCGGCGCTGACGCCAATACCCTCTGCGTCCAAGTCTCGCACCAGGGTTTGGCCCGTCAGAGGCGGAGGCAGGAGAAAACTCGTATGGTGGGGAAGGCGATCAACTTGGTCTCCCGTGGGTTTGAGGTCGGGACAAGGCGCCAGCGCCGAGTAAAAAAAGTTTTGTAAGGCTCTTAGTCGTTCTCCCTCTTTGGGCAATTCCCGTCGGGCCAACTCCGCCGCCAGACCCAACCCGGCGATGGCGGGCAGGGCCGGGGTGCCGGAACGCAGTCGGCGCTCCTGACCGCCCCCCCAAAGAAAAGGACTGAGTTCCACTCCCGGGCGAACATAGAGAGCGCCGGCGCCCTGAAGTCCATAGAATTTATGGCCGGAGAGGGAAAGCAGATCCACCGGTAAGCTTTGGACGTCGATAGGTAAGCGTCCCGCCACCTGCACCGCGTCGGTGTGAAAGAGAACCCCCCGGCGACGGGTCAGGGCGCCCAGTTCGGCGATGGGCTGGAGCGTCCCCACTTCGCTCTGCCCATAAATAATTGAGACTAAAACCGTGTCGGGCCGGAGCGTCGCTTCCAGATCGGAGGGCGCCGCCCGTCCTCGGGAATCCACCGGCAATCGGGTGACCTCCCAACCCCGACGGGCTAAAAATTGAGCCGGTTCGCTGACGGCGGAATGCTCTACCGAAGAAATAATGAGATGTTGGGGCGAGTCATAGCGCCGAGTAACCCCAAAGAGCGCCAATTGGTTCGCTTCCGTGCCGCCGGAGGTAAAAATAATCGAGTCTGGATCCGCCGCGTTGAGCAGCGCCGCTGTCTGCAAGCGGGCCTCTTCCAACACCAACGCCGCCCGGCGCCCCCAGCCGTGCAAACTGGCGGGATTGCCCCAACTTGCGGTTAAAAGGCTCTGGACTCGGTCGATCACCTCCGGGCGAGGGGGAGTCGTGGCGCTGTAGTCGAGGTAAAGGGTCATGGGCGTTAAGGAAGAGGGGGCGGCCCCCGATGTATCTCTATTCTAAAAGCCGCGGCGCCGGGGCTAAAAATCCCCCTCCGCCACCTGCAAACAGACCAGCCCCAAACTGCGCCAGAGTTCCACCACCTGATTGCGGTCGTCGAGGACAAACTCGATGTTGTACTGATTCCGAATCCGGCGCTCAAAGATTTCCCGCTTAATGACGGCGTCTTTGCGTAGATCTCCCGTGGCTCGCATCCAGAGGTGTTCGTATTTAATCTGGTGTTTAGCCAAAAACCGTAGGGTGGGTTCCCGGTACTTTTCTTCCCGACCGGAAACTAGGAGAACCCGGCGCCCGACGAGGAGGGAGGCGACAACCGGATTGAGGTCGTCCTCGTCGCAGTGGGAGGCGTCGTAGGGGTTGCGGCCCTTGAGCAAACAGAGGGTGCCGTCTAGGTCGCAAATAATGGCAGAGGGCCGTCCGGGTTGGGGCGAGTAAACCGCTGGCGCCGGCGCTAAAAATTCCCGGTGCATCT
>JAYKIZ010000023.1:0-3270 GCA_035285965.1 Cyanobacteriota bacterium
TCAGGAAAGGGTGATTGCTCATTAGGATTTTTGAGTTAACTTCCCGAATTTTGGCTGATCCAATTCTAGGGGATAAGGCGTCGGAGCGCCGAGGGGAGGCTTTGTTAGATTTTAGCGCCGGCGCCGGTCTGGAGGTTTGATCCCCCTAAATTCCCACAACCACCCCGTCAGGCTACGCCTGCCACCCCTCCAAAGGAGGGGAATTGCAACAATGACTTATCTGCGGGAACAAGGGTAGATATCAGATGACAGTTATAGCGGTCGTAGATGATTCGTAAATCAAGCTCCTTAACCACCCCGCCCCTTCGGGGCACCCCTCCACAGGAGGGGAATCCTCAAATTAATGTGTCAGAGCTTAATTCCCCTCCCCTGGAGGGGTGGCAGGCGTAGCCTGACGGGGTGGTCAAACTTCGGGATGGGGACAAGATTCATAAACGATTTACGATGACTATACCAATTACCAGATGACATGAAAATGAATGAGCGGTCTTGATCCCTACCACGCCTTGGGTCTGCGCCGTAACCCGTTCTACGCGCCCAGTTCCCTGCAAATTCCCCCGGAGCGGTGGCTCGACTGGGGCTACTCTCAAGCGCCGGCGCCGGGACAGAGACAGTTTGTCCAAATTCTCGGCGTTAAGGGTGCGGGGAAAACCTCCCATCTCCTGCACTGGCGGGCCCAAACCGGCGGCGCTTATTTTTACCAACCGCCCTGGGACTGGCGGGAACGCCCGCCGACGTCTTCGCCGGAGGGTCGCTTAATCGTCTATTGGGACGAAGCCAATCGGATTCCCTTACCCACCTTGCTCTGGAGTCTTGGGCGCGCTTACCGTTATTCTTTAACGGTGGTGGTCGCCACCCATTGGAACCTAGCGCCCTGGGCCCAAATGATGGGATTTCCGGTACAAACTCGGCGCTTGGGGCGGTTAACCCCGGAACTTCTCCAAGCTTGGATCAGCCGACAACTGCAAGCCGAACTGATTTTTTCTGATCTACCGGCGCCGGATTTAGAGTTAACCCCGGAGATGTTGGCGGAGATAGCGGCCCAATCCCAGGGTTCTTGGCGTCAGGCCGCCAGTTTCCTGCACCGTTGGACGGCCCGGCTAGCTCAAAAGCGCCGCAATCATTCAGGATTAATCCTCGATTTCCGCGCCTAATTCCCGTAATTTTGCCGCCAGGCGCTCGGCCCGTTCCTCGGAAAGTTCCGCCCGGCGCTGGGCTTGCTGAGCGAGTTGTTCCGAAAGTTCCGCCCGTTGATTCGCAGTTTGAGCGGCTTCATAAAGTTCCTCCGGGGTCAGGAGCTTTTCCCCCGTATCCAGACGATAGAAACCCATCAGATACTCTTCTGGTCGCAGTTGTAAGCCTAACACCTGACTCTGGTGATCGGCGATGGGTTCATAAACCCCGGACGGATTGAGACGGTAGCCCTGGAGTTGACCCGAAATCCAGTCGCCGTAGGGGTCAAAGAGCCAATATTCCAACACCCCTAACTGCTCGTACAGCGCCTTTTTAAAACCCCAATCGACCTCTTTTGTGCCTGCGGACGTGACTTCAAAAATAATCGCCGGGGTCTGTTTCCCCTCCCAGAGTTTGTAATTGGCGTAAAGCCGTTTAGGAATATCAAAAATCACCATCACATCCGGCGCGACCCTCGCCCTCGGTTTATCCTTCACGTAATAGAAAAACTGGTCGGCGAAGACCACGGCGGGCCGGTCTTGTAGATAGAGCCGCAGAAGCGCCAAAGTCGTCAGAATGGCAAGGACGTGTTGCTGGGTTTCGGCCAAGGGTTCTCCGTCGGAACTGGGATAAATAATTTCTGGGGCGGGGGCATTAACGGGAAGAACGGCGCTGGGCGCTCGGGGTTCAGTGGCGAGGGTCATCATTAACTCGGTATTGGAGAGTCATGGGATTCAGTATAACCGGCGCTTTCTCGTCCTTCGGCGGATTCTCAAAGCCGCGCCCTCCGTCATCTGGTATCTGTAATCTGTCATCTGCTTCAACAACCGGCGCTCTCGGTTCCTCGGCCAGAAACGGCTGGGAATGGCCAAAAATCCCCCTTAATCCTCTAAACTAACCAGAGATAACTTTTCTGTCGTAAGCGGAGTCACAATCGGTAATGCAGATGACCTCAACTCTGCAAGCTGTCCCCAAGGAATATTTACAGGCTGACGGCGGGCTAAACCCTAACCTTTTGATGTTTTTAGGGGCGCTGACCCTAGTGGGCTTTTCTGTTCCAGGCTACTGGCTCTGGGGGTTTCCCGATTGGCTCTGCTTTAGCGCCAACGTCTTAGCTTTACATCTCTCGGGAACGGTAATCCACGACGCCTCCCATAACGCCGCCCATCGTCATCCTCTTTTAAACGCGATTTTGGGTCACGGTAGCGCCCTGATGTTGGGTTTCGCTTTTCCCGTCTTTACCCGAGTCCATCTCCAGCACCACGCCCACGTCAATGATCCCGAAAACGACCCGGATCACTATGTTTCCACCGGCGGGCCTTTGCTCCTAATCGCCGCTCGTTTCTTCTACCACGAAATTTATTTTTTCCAGCGCCGGCTATGGCGTAAATACGAATTATTGGAATGGTTTTTAAGCCGTTTGGTCTTGTTCACCATCGTCTTTCTGGGGATTTACTACGGCTTTATCGGCTATATTATGAACTTCTGGTTCGTGCCGGCGCTGATTGTGGGCATCGCTCTGGGTTTATTTTTTGATTACTTGCCCCATCGTCCTTTTCAAGACCGTAACCGTTGGAAAAACGCCAGGGTATATCCTAGCCCGGTCTTAAATCTGATGATTTTCGGGCAAAACTATCATCTTGTTCACCATCTCTGGCCCTCTATTCCTTGGTACCACTACCAACCCGCTTATTGGGCCGCTAAACCCCTCTTAGACGAAAAGGGGTGCGAGCAATCTTTAGGACTACTACAGGGGAAAAATTTTTGGAGTTTCCTCTACGATATTTTTCTGGGTATCCGCTTTCATTAAAATTTAGAGAAACGCTTTTATAGCGGTTTGCAGACTGGTGAGGGAGGACCAAGGTGGCCTTCTCCTTTCCAAGGCTACTGTATATACACAAGCGCCGAGATCCCCCCTAGCCCGCCTTGGAAAGGCTGCCGTACTACCCATCAGCCTCGTTTTGCCCCCCCCAGCCCCCCAATTTTGGGGGGAGTTCGGATCTTTTCTGACTTCAAAGTCCCCCAGAATTGGGGAGCACTATACAACGAAGGCACTGACACCGTTAAATCCAGTATCAGCTACACCCTCGGTGCTAA